>NZ_WKCD01000419.1:0-3180 GCF_021606625.1 Pseudomonas sp. PA-4-8C | reverse complement strand
ACGCAAAACAAAATGTGGGAGCGGGCTTGCTCGCGAAGGCGGTGTGTCAGTCAGCTTGGAAGCGGCTGACACACCGCCTTCGCGAGCAAGCCCGCTCCCACAGGGGATTGAGTCGAGCCACGGATAATCAGCTCGGGTAAAAAATCCAGGGTGCGGGTGGGGGCGGTATCGCCGCGCAGGCGCTTGAGCAAACAGTCGAAGGCGCTGGCGCCAATCGCTTGCGTCGGTTGGGCGAGGGCGGTGATGCCGTTGCCCACCAGCGGGTACCAGTCCAGGTCATCCAGGGCGATCAAGCCCACCTCGCCGAACAGGTCACAGCCCAGGGCCTTGAGTGCACGGGTGCAGGCCAGTGCTGCCACGCCGTTGGCGCAAAACAGTGCCTTGGGGCCGGGGTTGGCGAGAAAGGCTTGCAGACGGTTTTCCAGTTTACCGTCCAGTTCAACCACGGCACCTTTTAACGCCGGGCGCTTGGCAATCTCGGTGTTGAAACTCTCCAGACGCTCCAAACGTGAACTGGTGCCATCGGTGGTCTCGCTTACCAGCAGCACGTCGCGGTAACCCTGTTGCTCCAGGTGTTCCACCGCCATGCGCACCGCCGCCGGGTTATCCAGCCCGACCAGGTCGCTGTGCAGCGGTTCGACCTTGCGGTCCACCAGCACCAGGGGCATTTCCCGTTGCAGTTCGAGCAGTTGGTCGAGGTGATGGCCCAGGGTGTTCACGATCAACCCTTCGATGTTGTACGAGCGCAGCGCGGCCAGGTGTTGGCGCTCCTGCTCGTCATCGCGGTCGGTGTTGCACACCACCAGGCTGTAACCGTGCTGGCGGCAGGCGGTTTCGACGCCATGCATCACCGCGATGGAATAGGGGTTGCGGATATCAGCCACCAGCATACCGATCAGGCGCGTGCGTCCACGTTTGAGGCCGCGGGCCATCTGGTTGGGGCGATAACCGAGTTCGTCGATGGCCTGTTCGATGCGCAGGGCGATGGCATCGGAGAGCAGGGCGCGGTCATCGCCGATAAAGCGCGAGACGCTGGCCTTGGACACGCCAGCGCGCTCGGCGACGTCGAGCATGGTCACGCGGCTGCGCTGGGCGGCTGAAAATGGAGTCACGGTAAAGCCTTTCTTATTGGAATGGGTAACGGATTGAAACCGGTTTCAGAAAACACCAGCGAGCTACTTACGTCAAGTTTTATTGAGGGGGTATGACCATGCGCCACATCCGCAAAACTGATGAGTGGTCAGCCTACCTGTTAATTCTGACAGTATCCAAACCGATATATGGCGTGTTCAATTGGCCCCAAGTGAACGGCGCTGCACAAGCCATAAACAGTTAAACGGTCATTCCAGGGGTAGCAGCATGAGTGGGCGAAAAAAGCACAGTCCAGTGAGTACCGCAGTTTCTGGTTCAGGCGGCACTCTTGCTCTGGACGGGCCTACCGTGGTGCATGCCCTCGCCGATGGACTGGTGCCTGCGCAGTACTATTTCAGAGATCTGGAGGTGGAGCTTCCCATGCCCTGGTCGTTTCTGCCGGGTGTCGGCGATACCCACTTCGTCGTATTTGTATGGGATGACCATAGCGATGCACCCGTTGATGTGCTTCCGCCGTTGAGATTGGATGGTCCACTTACGGCTGCTGACTTTCCCTATCCTGCGTCGATTCCTCAGGCATTTCTGCTGAACAGCGCAAGAGTAGACCTGTCATTTCGCATACATGTCGATTCGCCGTCTAACCCAAGCTTTGATACTTCGCAGCTCACGGCGCTTCGAATCGATCGCGACGCCCCAGGTGTCGGTGGGACACTCGCGCCCGCAATTTTTCCTGTCGATCCGATTACCCTTGATTATCTGGACCTCAACCCATTGGTTCCGATGGAAATACCGGGTGATTATCGGGGGCGAGAGGAGGGTGACGAAATCCTTTTGTACTTCTCGGCAATGGACGCTCTGCCTACGGGGGCGCCCAGCTTCATTTCACCACCGCAGGTCAGTGCTACGGGCCAAATACTCGTCGACGTCCCTGATACGATTTTTCGAAGTTTCCCGGGCGCCTTGTTTATCTTTTGCTTTTACCGTCTGAGAGATCGGGCCGGTAACCTCAATCCGCAATTTTCAGAGGTGGCGCGAGCCGGTCTGAGTGTTGCCATTCCCGCCCCGACTTACCTCAGGCCGCTGTTTCCGCAGACGGAATCGGACCCAATAAACAATCCGAATAAATGGATGACGTGTGCCTGTATACCGCCGATCTGGGTGGGCGTTGAAATCCGCATCAATCAGGGCTCGCCACCGTTTCCAGCTATTCAAGATGGGGATCTCGTCACGATGCGGTTTCAGGGGTATCGCCAGGCTCCTGATGTAGACCCGCTTCCCGATATCGTTGAAACCCAGACCCATGTCTGGGACGGCGTCGCTGATGCCAGTGGCCACTCGTTCTGGATCAGAGATGTCGAGCGTTTGATTCGGCCACTCCGAGTCACTGCGGGGGGGGAAGCTAGCTACATGGTGTCCAGGGGCGGGGTCATCATTGGCCGGTCTTTTTCCAGGTTCGCGCGATTTGATCGCGTCGTTCCCTCCGCGCCGCCACCCCGTTATTGCTGGATTGACGGCAATGTCCCGGAACCCTGACGGGCGGTTTCGTCAGGGGGGGGGTGAGCGCTGACATTAACAACGTTGGCCGCTGCGAACGGGTTTGAATGCAAGTGCTGAGTGTTTTGGTTGTGCCGCAGCTCAGGCGGCAGGAAAAGCTGTTGCCGGAAATCGGGTCGTGGTCATTCGCCCGGCAGCTGAAGTGAACCTGGCGGACAACTATGTGTGTAAGGAACCTATATCAAGCGATAGTGGAGAACTTCAAATGAGCAGCAATCCGAAAATGCCCTCGGCATCTTTAGCTAACCCGGCAGCCGTCACGATTGCGGAGGCACTGGACAATGCAACCGGTACGATCCCGGCCAATCTTGCGACCGTCGGCATCACGGCTGAATGTACGACAGGTGATTTGTCTGATTTCGATGACTGGCTCGAAGTTGAGCTACAGGACCTTCAGGCACTTCCACCGTAAGCGTCCAGCCCGCCCACCTTCTCCTCGAGCACCCCTGCCCGCATCCTCTGTATTTTTCAGCAGGGGATTCACATGGAAACGATGCACGCGCGGCGCGAGTCCTGGGCCAGGCATGTCCAGGC
>NZ_WKCD01000418.1:0-3186 GCF_021606625.1 Pseudomonas sp. PA-4-8C | reverse complement strand
GCCCATGAAACGCCTGTGCCCGTGGTGCTGACCCGCTACGCCGCGCAGAACCTGTACGCCCCACTGCGCACGGTCGACTCCGTTCCTGGCGTGACGCGCGTGAACCTGCGCCGCCATCTGCCCCTGGATACGCTGCTGCCCACCCTGCCCGTTCAGGCCAGAGCCATCGCCGCCTGGCGGCTGGATGATCTGTGGGTGACCGCCGTCAGGTTGGCCAACAGGTCGACCCGCTGGCTCGCCCTGGATCCGCGCGAACTGCAGGGTGATTTCATGACCGCAACGTTTCAGCATTCAACCCTGGGGCCCGCCGGTACCCCGGAAGACACCTCGGTGGTTTACCTGGTGACCCGGGGGCATGGCCTGGCCGAATCTCTGCTGCCGAGAGTGAGCCCGATCAATGCGGCGCTGAATCTGCCGTCCCCCTCAACGCCTGCCCCGAAGGACGGAGTTCGTCATGAAAGGTAACGGCCTGCTGAAGTGGCTGATGGTGCCCATGGCGCTCTTGCTGGTGTTCGTCGGGATCAAGCTGTTTTCCGACGGTAACGTCCAACCCGTCAATGACGGCACTCCCCGGCTGACGTCGCAAGAGGCAAAGGCATTGGGTATCGAAGGCGATACGCCCCGCGACACCGTGGCGACGCTGGTAGGTCAGGTCAAACAAATGCGTACCGAATTGCAGGGTGCGATGGCGGACAACAAAACGCAGAAGTCTGAAAACGAGCGGTTGCGTCAGCGTGAAGGCTCAATTGACCGGCGCATCCAAAGTGCGCTGGAGACTGAACGCAACCAGTTGCGCAACGACCGTGAACAGGTCTCCGGCGAGCGGCAGCAAGCTCAGGGCTTGCTGCAAGACCTGCAGCGCCAAATTGAAGGGCTGTCCCGTCAGCGTGGCGATGCCGACCTTCCCATCGGTCTGGGCCTGAAACCCGGGGACGGCGATGGACTCGGCAGTGACGATATTCACTGGATTGAACCGGACGATGCCAGGCGCGATGGCAAAAGTAGCGCCTCCGGCAAGCGCGACAGCTTCAGCTTCCCCACCCGTTTCGGGCCCGCGCAGAAAACGCTGGAAGCGACCCAGGAGACCGTCGTGGAAGCTGGCAGCAAGGCGGCGGGTGTGTCCACCGCAACGCCAGTATACACCGTACCAACCAACGCGACGCTGATGGGCTCGATTGCGATGACTGCGTTGATCGGGCGCGTGCCGGTAGACGGTACGGTGAATGACCCCTACCCGTTCAAGGTCCTCATTGGTCCCGACAACCTCACCGCCAACGGCATCGACCTCCCCGAGGTGGCCGGCGCGGTGGTCAGCGGTACCGCCTCGGGCGACTGGACGCTGTCCTGCGTGCGCGGCCAGGTCCGCAGTGTGACGTTCGTGTTCCATGACGGCACCATCCGCACCGTGCCCGAAGAGGGCGAGCGCGGTGGCAACCAGCAGCAGGACAACAGGGACAGCAACGCTACCCAGGAGGGCCTGGGCTGGATCAGCGATCCCTATGGCATCCCGTGCGTTTCAGGTGAACGCCGCAGCAACGCCCAGCAGTACCTCAGCAGTCAGGCGCTGATTACGGCGGCGGGTGCCGGCGCCGCCTCGCTGATCAAATCGGACAACGACAGCGTCGCTGTGGTGGCCAACAACAACGGTTCAATGGGCACCGTCGGTATTACCGGCAACGAAGCGGTGGGCCGCATCCTCGCGGGCGGTGTGCAGGACATGTCGCAGTGGGTGAACAAGCTCTACGGGCAGGCCTTCGCAGCCGTCTACGTCAAGCCCGGTGCCCAGGTCGCCGTCCATCTCGAACAACCCCTCAGCATCGACTATGACCCCAAAGGTCGTCGCGTCGATCACCGTCTCGGAGGAGCTCCCCATGCACAGGATCTGGACTAACGGCCTGACGGTCCTCATGGTGGCCGCGGCCCTGGCCGGCTGTTCGACCAGCAAGGAAAAGATGCTGCCGCATGACGGCAACACCATGCTCGATATCTGGAACGAGGAGACCGGCGGTGCCGCGCGTGGCGGACAGAGCGCGCAGCATCTGCTGGACGCCCGGCAGTCGCTGCGCCGGCCACTCACGCAAGACGATGTAAACGCGGCGCCGACTGTCAACGCAAGCTATACCCGCACCGCACAGAACGAGATCTACCGGCAGTTTCACCGCCTGCCCAATCCGGACCTTGTGATGTACGTCTTTCCCCATCTGGCAGGCACTGATCCCGCTCCCATTCCCGGATACACAACCGTCTTTCCCCTGTACCAGCGGGTCCAGTACGCCATGCCCAGTGAGCGGGTCGAGGATTACTGATGCGCTGGCCATTTTCCCGCGTACCTGAGACAACTCAGACAGACAGGCCAACGCCGGATGCCTGGGAGCGCCATGTTGCCGAACTGCAAGCGCACGGTATTCCGGTACCGGGCAAGATCGGCGTCAGGAGGCAGCGTTCCGCAACACAGGCCGACGAGCAGGCACTTTATGACGTCGCGCCCTCGTTCGCCGACCTGTTGCCCTGGGTCGAATACCTGCCGGATTCAAAATGCATGCTGCTCGAAGACGGCGTCTCCGTCGCGGCATTTTTTGAATTGATGCCCGTGGGTACGGAGGGCCGTGAGGCGGCCTGGCTTGCGCAGGCGCGCGACGCCCTGGAAAACGCACTACAGGACAGTTTCGATGAACTGGATGAATCGCCCTGGGTGATGCAGCTCTACGCTCAGGACGAGACCGACTGGAACCCGTACCTTGCCTCCCTGCGCAGTTATCTCCAGCCACGGGCACAGGGCAGCGCCTTCAGCGAGTTCTACCTGCGCTTTTTCGGTCACCATCTGCGGGCCGTTGCCAAACAGGGTGGCCTGTTCGAGGACCGCACAGTCACCAAGCTACCATGGCGCGGCCAAACGCGCCGCGTCCGCCTGGTGGTGTATCGGCGTGCTGGGAGTGCGCCCGCCCGACGCGGGCAATCCCCCGAGCAGGCATTGAATGTCATTTGCGACCGGTTGCTCGGCGGCCTGTCCAATGCGGGCATACGCGCCCGTCGCCTGCAGGCGGCAGATATTCATGCCTGGCTGGTGCTTTGGTTCAACCCGCGGCCAACGATGCTCGGCCCCACGTTAGAAGACCGCGAACGCTTCTACCGCCTCACGGCCTATCCGACGGAGTCCGAACCCGGCGGGCTGGAACTGGCCAGTGG
>NZ_WKCD01000417.1:0-3198 GCF_021606625.1 Pseudomonas sp. PA-4-8C | reverse complement strand
CCAACGCATTTGCCGCCGCGCCATGGGATGCGGTGTTTCGTCCGCCCTTGCCGGAGCAGCCGCGCCCGACGGTATCGGGGTATCAAAGCGCGGTGGTCACCGGCCCGGTTGACAGTGAGGTCCACTGTGACGAGTACGGCCGGGTCAAGGTGCAACTGGCCTGGGATCGTGTCGGTGAGCACAACGACCATTCCAGTTGCTGGCTGCGGGTGGCCAGTGGTTGGGCCCATGACCGTTATGGTGTGGTGCTGATCCCCAGGGTCGGCATGGAAGTGCTGGTGGGGTTCGTCAATGGCGATATGGACATGCCGCTGGTAGTGGGGTGCCTGCCCAACACCGCCACGCCAGTGCCCCTCGACCTGCCGGCGGACAAGACCCGTAGCATCTGGCGTAGCCAGAGCAGCCCTGGCGGTGGCGGCTATAACGAACTGCGTATTGAGGACCGCAAGGGCGCCGAGGAAATCTACCTGCGCGCCCAGCGGGACTGGACCCAGCATGTGCTGCATGACCAACAGGTACAGGTCGATAACCAGCGTCGCGTGCAGGTGGGCGGCGAGTCGCGCCATGAGTTGCAGGGCCAGGAGCAGCGCATCACCCACGGCAACCGTTTGACCGAGCTCAAGCAGGATGACCATCTGGTGGTCGGCGGTTCCCAGCACATGCGGGCCGGGCAGACCATTGCGCTGGGCGCCGGGCAAAGCATCCTCATTGATGCGGGTGCCAGCGTGACGATCCAGGCGGGCGGGCAGTCGATCACGTTGTCAGCGGGCGGGATATTCAGCAGTGTGCCGATCCAGCTCGGCAGCGCGCCGGCCCCGATGCCGGCGCCGTTGATGCCTGGATTGAACGAGACTTTATTGGCGGTGGTGCCCGCGCCGTTAAGCCGTGCGCAAGTGGTCAGCCTCAAACGCAGCGCGCCGTTCTGTGAAGAATGCGAGCGCTGCAAGAGCGGTCAGTGTGACATCGGCGCCCCTGTACGGAGTGCGTCCTGATGCCCGCGCCCTTGACGCCCATTGCCTGGCTGGCGCACTACCCGTTGCAGCCAGATGAACAGCTGTACGCCGTGCTGGGCAATGCCAGCGACGCCAAGCCGCTTGCCGCCTGGCAAGCCACGGCCGCTGCAAAGATGCCGCGACCGATCTGGGCGGGCACGGCCTACGCTGACTGGGATGAGGTCATGCCCTGCGTGGGCATCGTTGAGCCGGGCAGTGCCTTTCTCGATTGGATAGCCACCACCCAAGCGACGGATTGGGGCTGGCTGGCGGTCTCATCCAGCCCGCTGGAGGTGGTGATCGAGCATTTGCAGGGCTTGACCCAAGTGTACCTGCCGGAAAACCAGCCGGTGTTTTTGCGTTTCTGGGACGGCGCGCACCTTTTGCCGATGTTGCAGTCATTAGGCGACGAGGCGGCGCGCGTGTTGCCGGTGTTTCAGCGCTACCTGGTCAACGGCCAGCCGCTGTCCGTGGCGACCGGGTCAGTCGCTGCGGCCCCAGCCAGCCCCTGGTGGCAGGTTCCGGCGTCCTTGCTGACGCACATGGCCCAGCAGTCACCGCAGGTGCTTGTCGACAACCTGCTGCAATGGCTCCAGGAGCAGCGTCCTGACCTCTACACCGCGTTTACCCCAGCCACCTTGCAGCACAAGGTCGCCTACTTCACACGCAGGCCGCAAATCAGCCATGGCGCATTGGCTGATTACCTTGCCTCGCAACTCAGTTAAGCCCCTGGTGATAGCGTGACATCCGTGCCGCCTGCCGTGCGGCCCTGCACCTTTGCGTCGGTAGAAGGTAAACTTCGCCCCCTGCGCAGGAGCAACCATGAATTATCGTCACGCCTTTCACGCCGGCAACCATGCCGATGTCTTCAAACACCTGACCTTGACCCGCCTCATCGCCCTGATGTCGCGCAAGGAGCAGCCGTTCGCCTACCTCGACACTCACGCCGGCATTGGCTTGTACGACCTGCAGGGCGACCAGGCCAACCGCACCGGTGAATACCTGGAAGGCATCGCCCGCCTGTGGGGCGCAAGCGACCTGCCGCCGCTCACCGCCGACTACATGCGCGTGCTGCACGAGATGAACCCGGATGGCCAGTTGCGCTACTACCCCGGCTCGCCGGAACTGGCGCGCCGCCTCACGCGGCCCCAGGACCGTGTGCTGCTCAATGAGAAGCACCCGGAAGATGGCGTGCTGCTCAAGGACAACATGAAGGGTGATCGCCGCGTCAAAGTGCACCTGGGCGAAGGCTGGCATGTGCCACGGGCCTTGCTGCCGGTGCCGGAAAAGCGCGCGCTGATGCTGATCGACCCGCCGTTTGAAAAACTCGACGAAATGCAGCGTTGCGCGGCGTCCCTCAAGGAGGCGGTAAGCCGTATGCGCCAGACGGTGGCGGCGATCTGGTACCCGGTGAAAGACCAGCGCATGTTGCGCCGTTTCTACCAGGACCTGGCCGGCACTGGCGCGCCGAAGCTGCTGCGTGTGGAGTTACTGGTGCATCCGCTGGACACGCCCAATACCCTCACCGGCTCGGGCCTGGCGATTGCCAACCCGCCGTGGGGCTTGGAGGAGGAACTGCGTGAGTTGTTGCCGTGGCTGTCCAAGCAACTGGGCCAGACCCAGGGTGGCTGGCAGATGGATTGGCTCATCGCCGAATAACCGCCTTTCCGGCCAAACACAAACCAATGTGGGGGGCTTGCCCCCCGATAGCGGAGTATCAGCCATTACATCCGTAACTGACACTCCGCTATCGGGGCATAGGTATCTACACAATTTCGGGTACGACGCTGGACCTGTGGCGAGGGAGCTTGCTCGAGTGGCGGCCTGACGGCCGACGCATCTCTACCTGACACCCCAAGATCTAAATGTAGGAGCTGGCTTGCCTGCGAAGACGGCCTGACGGTCGACACAGTTGGATCGTGTACATATCCATTCCTGCGGTAACGGCCACTTAGGGTTCCGCCCTGACGGTGGCTCACTTTGCAAAAGCCGGGATGCCGGCCCAGGCCAAAGTAAGCAAAACGCTCTTGCCCCACCACTCGGCACCTCGCTCAGGCTCGGTGTGCCCGTAATCCGCCAGTGATTTGGGGGGCCGCCGCCACGCGCCATCCATGGCGCGGGGCGGCTAAACCGGCATCCCTGCCGGTTTACCCCCCAAATCACTGTCGAATTACGGCCAGCGTGGTTTAACGGGGCGCTTGAGATC
>NZ_WKCD01000416.1:0-3222 GCF_021606625.1 Pseudomonas sp. PA-4-8C | reverse complement strand
CGGTCACCGACGGCATGCTGGCCGCATTCGCGCGCCTGGTGGCGTTGCTGGACGAACCCGAGGCTATCCCGGTACTCGCGCCATTGATCCAGCGCGAGATTCATTACCGGCTATTGAAAAGCGACCAGGCCGGCCGACTGCGCCAGATCTGCTCGGTGGACGGGCAGGGCTACCGGATTGCCAAGGCCATCGATTGGCTGAAGTTGAATTTCGACGTCACCCTGCGTGTGGAAGAGCTGGCAGCGCGGGTGCAAATGAGCGCGGCGACCTTTCACCATCACTTCCGGCAACTGACCGCGATGAGCCCGCTGCAATACCAGAAATGGCTGCGTTTGAATGAAGCGCGTCGGTTGATGTTGAACGAGCACCAGGATGTGTCCAGTGCCGCGTTCAAAGTCGGGTATGAGAGCCCGTCGCAATTCAGCCGTGAGTACAGCCGGCTGTTCGGGGTGCCGCCCAAGCGCGACATGGCAACACTGCGGGGCAGGGCGGGTGTCAGTGATCCGCCGGGGTCAGGTTAGCGTAGAAAATGCAGCCAATCAGCCGTGCGAACAGGCTCAGGGTTTCCGGCAGGTTGGGGTCGTCGAACAGCATGGCCCGTGAGTCCAGCGCACACAGCGCCCCGAACAGGCGGCCATCGGGCAGGAAGATCGGCGCGCCGGCGTAGCTTTCGATGGCGTATTGCTTGACCACCGGGCGTGACGCGAAACGGCCGTTCTGGCTGATCTGGGGAATGAACAGGGTGTGTGGGTTGATGCAGAACTCACTGCACAGGGTGGTTTCGAGGTCGAGTACGTCGTCGACGTTGATGCCCATTTGCAGCGGGTCGTAGGCCGAACACACCACCCATTCCTGGTCGGTGAACTTGGCGATGCCGGCGAATCTCATCCCGGTCAGACGAGTGACCAGCTTGAGGATGTTGGTGGTTGCTTCAATTTCGGCAATGGCGGCGCGCTCGTCTGCGCTGAGTAACCTGTGTGCGGCGGTGACGCTTGAAACCATGCTGAACGCTCCAATGGCGTGGTCGCAGGTCGCGACCACGCACAGTCAGGTTATTAATTGATACGCGGGTGTTGCTGTACCAGGTTTTCACGCTTGGTTTGCAGCGCGGCAATCTCGGCGTCGATGTCTTCGATTTTCTGCTCGATATTGTCGTGATGCTCCTGCAGCAGCTCCTTGGCTTCTTCCATGTCGGAAGCCGCCGGGGCCGCACCGCGCAGGGGCTTGTTGGCGGTTTCCTTCATGGTCAGGCCCGTGATCAGGCCAACCACCGCGAACACCATCAAGTAATAAGCGGGCATGTACAGGTTGTTGGTGCTCTCCACCAGCCAGGCCACCGCAGTGGGCGTGACACCGGCGATCAGTACCGAGACGTTGAAGGCACTGGCCAGGGCGCTGTAGCGCAGGTGGGTGGGGAACATCGCCGGCAAGGTCGAAGCCATCACACCGATAAAGAAGTTCAGCACCACCGCCAGAATCAACAGACCGCCGAAAATCAGGCCGGTCTTGCCGCTGGTGATCAGCATGAAGGCCGGGATCGACAGGAACAGCAGGCCAATGCTGCCGGCGATGATGAACGGCTTGCGGCCGATCTTGTCGCTGACAAAGCCAATGAACGGCTGCACGAACAACATGCCGACCATGATCGCGATGATGATCAGCACGCCGCTGTTTTCGGCGTAGTGCAGGTTGTGGGACAGATAGCTGGGCATGTAGGTGAGCAGCATGTAGTAGGTCACGTTGGTAGCCGCGACGATACCGATGCAGGTCAGCAGGCTGCGCCAGTGCTTGGTGGCGATTTCCTTGAACGAGACTTTAGGGCCGTGGCTCAGGCCTTCGCGGTCACCCTGTTCGAGCTTGTCGACATGCTGTTGAAACGCAGGGGTCTCTTCCAGTGCGTGGCGCAGGTACAGGCCGATGATGCCCAGGGGCAGGGCGAGGAAGAACGGCAAGCGCCAGCCCCAGGCCTCGAATTCTGCTTCACCGAGCACGGTGGAGATCAACACCACGACACCCGCGCCGAGGACGAAACCGGCGATGGAGCCGAAGTCCAGCCAACTGCCAAGGAAGCCGCGCTTGCGGTCCGGGGCGTATTCGGCCACGAAAATCGACGCGCCGGTGTACTCACCGCCCACCGAGAAGCCCTGGGCCATTTTGCACAGCAGCAACAGGATTGGCGCCCAGATACCAATGGAGGCATAGCCGGGGATCAGGCCGATGGCAAAGGTGCTCAAGGACATGATCACGATGGTGGCGGCCAGGACTTTTTGCCGTCCGTACTTGTCGCCCAATGCGCCGAAGAACAGGCCGCCCAGCGGGCGAATCAGGAAGGGGACGGAGAAGGTGGCCAGCGCTGCGATCATCTGCACGCTGGGGGAAGCGTCAGGGAAGAACACCTTGCCCAGCACATAGGCGACAAAGCCATAGACGCCAAAGTCGAACCATTCCATGGCATTGCCAAGTGCGGCGGCGGTGATCGCCTTGCGCATCTTGTTGTCGTCGACAATGGTGATGTCTTTCAATCCGATGGGTTTGACGCGTTTTTTACGTAGTTTCATGCGGGCCACTCAAAAGCTGAACAGGGGAGGTGCCATCGCTACGATGGCACCGCTCTGTCAGTTCAGATACAAGTGGACACGAAATAATTCACCGCTTTGTGTATTTTTTCTCGCATGGGATGAAACCTTCGGTTTTCGAGGCCTATGCATAACTAGCGGCAAAACAGATCAAATGTGGGAGTTGTCGAGCCCCGGCGAGGCTACGAAGGCGGCGGTACTGTTGGCATTTATGTTGCCTGAACTATCGCCATCGCGGCCTCGCTAAAGCTCGAGCGCTCCCACAGGGGGTTGTCATTGTTAGATAGAACAGGGAAGTCAGTCATATGCCCAGCAGCCACTCGCGGCTCACCTACCGCCAACCACGGCACGCAGACGTTCAGCGATTGTTCGCGATCTTCGGTGATGCACAGACCAATTTGTTCAATCCTGCCGGCCCGCTGCCCAACCTGGATGCGGCACAACGGCTATTGGATCACTGGCTGGAGCAATGGGCATCCCAGGGTTACGGCTGGTGGGCAATTACCCGGAAAGAGAGCCCCGAACACATCATCGGATTTGGCGGCATTGCGCCACTTAACTACCTGACGCAGCGGCGCATCAACCTTGGTTATCGCCTGGCCGTCGAGGCCTGGGGGCAGGGGTATGCCACTGAGCTGGGGCGGGA
>NZ_WKCD01000415.1:0-3242 GCF_021606625.1 Pseudomonas sp. PA-4-8C | reverse complement strand
CCATCATCGTGCCCAAGGGCCACACGCTGTTTCGGGCCTACAAGGTGTCAAAGCGCCTGGACGATGATATTTCCGCCGTGTGCGCGGCGTTCAACCTGAAGATCGACAACGGTGTGATCAGCGCGGCTCGCGTTGCCTTCGGAGGCATGGCCGCCACACCAAAACGCGCAAAAAATTGCGAGGCCGCGTTGTTGGGCGCCATCTGGAACTTGGCCACGGTCGAGAAAGCCTGCGCCGCCCTGGCACAGGACTTCACCCCACTGTCGGACTTTCGCGCCAGCAAGGAATACCGCCTGCTCAGCGCGCAGAACCTGCTGCGCAAATACTTCATCGAACTGCAAACGCCGCACATCGAGACTCGGGTGACCGCTTATGTCTAACCATCACGCCGTGGTAAAAACCCAGGCCGAACTTGCCGCACTGTTTGCCCAGGACCTCACCACCGGGGTGGGGCGCAGCGTCAAGCATGACAGCGCCGCCAAGCACGTCAGCGGTGAAGCGCAGTACATCGATGACCGCCTGGAATTCCCCAACCAGTTGCACCTGTATGCGCGCATGTCCGACCGTGCCCACGCCCGCATCATCAGCATCGATACCGCGCCCTGCTATGCCTTCGACGGCGTACGCATAGTCATCACCCACGAAGACGTACCGGGCCTGAAAGACATCGGCCCGTTGATGCCCGGCGACCCACTGCTGGCCATCGACACCGTGCAGTTCGTCGGCCAGGTGGTGCTGGCCGTGGCCGCCCGCGACCTGGAGACCGCACGCAAGGCGGCAATGGCGGCGGTGATCGAATATGAAGACCTGGAGCCAGTGCTGGATGTGGTCGAGGCGTTTCGCAACAAGCACTTCGTGCTCGACAGCCACACTCACCAGCGCGGCGATTCGGCCGCTGCGCTGGCAAGTGCCAAGCACCGCATCCAGGGCACTTTGCATATCGGCGGCCAGGAACACTTTTACCTAGAAACCCAGATCTCTTCGGTGATGCCCACCGAAGATGGCGGCATGATCGTCTATTGCTCCACGCAAAACCCCACCGAAGTGCAGAAGCTGGTGGCGGAAGTGCTGGATGTGTCGATGAACAAGATTGTGGTGGACATGCGCCGCATGGGCGGTGGCTTTGGCGGCAAGGAAACCCAGGCCGCCAGCCCGGCGTGCCTGTGCGCCGTGGTGGCGCGCCTCACCGGCCAGCCGACCAAGATGCGCCTGCCACGGGTCGAAGACATGCTGATGACCGGCAAGCGCCACCCCTTCTATATCGAATACGACGTGGGCTTTGACGACAACGGCCGCCTGCACGGCATCAACCTGGAGCTGGCGGGTAACTGCGGCTGTTCGCCGGACCTGTCCAACTCGATTGTCGACCGCGCCATGTTCCACGCCGACAACTCGTATTACCTGGGCGACGCCACGGTCAACGGCCATCGCTGCAAGACCAATACCGCCTCCAACACCGCCTATCGCGGCTTCGGCGGCCCCCAGGGCATGGTCGCCATCGAAGAGGTGATGGACGCCATCGCGCGCCATCTGGGCCAAGACCCGCTGGCCGTGCGCAAGGCCAACTACTACGGCAAGACCGAGCGCAACGTCACCCACTACTACCAGACCGTCGAGCACAACATGCTCGAAGAAATGACCGCCGAGTTGGAAGCCAGCAGCCAATATGCCGAGCGCCGCGAAGCGATCCGCCTGTACAACGCCCACAGCCCGGTCCTGAAAAAGGGCTTGGCGCTGACCCCGGTGAAATTCGGTATTTCGTTCACCGCCAGCTTCCTCAACCAGGCTGGCGCACTGATCCATATCTACACCGACGGCAGCATCCACCTGAACCACGGCGGCACCGAGATGGGCCAGGGCTTGAATACCAAGGTTGCGCAAGTCGTGGCCGAAGTGTTCCAAGTAGACATCGACCGCGTCCAGATCACCGCCACCAACACCGACAAGGTGCCCAACACCTCCCCCACCGCGGCCTCCAGCGGCGCCGACCTGAACGGCAAGGCCGCGCAGAATGCGGCCGAAACCATCAAGCAGCGCCTGGTGGAATTTGCGGCGCGCAAGTACGACGTGAGCGAGGCGGACGTGGAGTTTCGCAACGGCCATGTGCGCGTGCGCGAGCAGATCCTCAGCTTCGAGGCGTTGATCCAGCAGGCGTATTTCGCCCAGGTATCGCTCTCCAGCACAGGTTTCTACAAAACCCCGAAAATCTTCTACGACCGCAGCCAGTCACGCGGGCGGCCGTTCTACTACTACGCGTTCGGGGCGGCCTGCTGCGAAGTGATCGTCGACACCCTGACCGGCGAATACAAAATGCTGCGCACCGACATCCTGCACGACGTGGGTGCCTCGCTGAACCCGGCCATCGACATCGGCCAGGTGGAAGGCGGCTTCATCCAGGGAATGGGCTGGCTGACCATGGAAGAGCTGGTGTGGAACAACAAGGGCAAGCTGATGACGAACGGCCCGGCCAGCTACAAGATCCCGGCGGTGGCCGACATGCCGCTGGACCTGCGGGTGAAGCTGGTAGAGAACCGCAAGAACCCGGAAGACACGGTGTTCCATTCCAAGGCTGTGGGCGAGCCGCCGTTCATGCTGGGGATTGCCTCGTGGTGTGCGATCAAGGATGCAGTGGCGAGCCTCGGTGATTATCGCCATCAGCCCAAAATTGATGCGCCGGCCACGCCCGAGCGGGTGTTGTGGGGGTGTGAGCAGATGCGGCAGTTGCAGGCGCTAAAGGCTGTTGATCGTTCCCACGCTCCGCGTGGGAATGCCGCCCTGGACGCTGTGCGTCCGCTCTAGTGACGCTGAGCGTTACGGTATGCATTCCCACGCGGAGCGTGGGAACGATCTGACTGGAGGTAGACATGGACAACTGGATCAGCGCCCTCGCCACCCTGCAAAACCAGGGCGAACCCTGCGTGCTCGTCACCATCATCGAAGAACTCGGCTCCACCCCGCGCAACGCCGGTTCCAAGATGGTCATCAGCGCCGCGCACACCTTCGACACCATCGGCGGCGGGCACCTGGAATACAAGGCGATGCAGATCGCCCGGGACATGTTGGTGCGCGGCCAGCAGAACACTCACCTGGAGCGCTTCAGCCTCGGCGCCAGCCTGGGCCAATGCTGCGGCGGCGTGACCGTGCTGCTGTTCGAGCCCATGGGCCAGGCGCAGGCGCACATCGCTGTATTTGGCGCCGGCCATGTCGGCCGTGCGTTGGTGCCATTGCTGGCAAGCCTGCCC
>NZ_WKCD01000414.1:0-3246 GCF_021606625.1 Pseudomonas sp. PA-4-8C | reverse complement strand
ATGCGACAGAGGCTCTTTTCATCAAGTACGGCTATGACGCCGTGTTGCTACGGCAGATAACCGAGCGTGCCCAGGTCAACCTGGCGGCGGTGAACTACCACTTCGGGGACAAGGACTCCCTGATGAAAACCCTGCTGATGCAGCGCCTGGAGCCCCTCAACGAGCAGCGCCTGGAGTTGCTGGCGCGCTGTGAAGCCGAATCCGACGGCCCGCTCGATTGCGACACACTCCTGGGCGTGCTGTTTGCCCCAGCCATGGGCCTGGAGCGCAGCGACCCGGCCAGCGGGGAAGGGCGCTCGTTCATCCGCTTCCTGGGCCGGGTCTACAGCGACACCTCGCCGTTCATTCAGGAATACCTCAAGGTGCATTACCAGCCGGTGTTCCAGCGTTTCTTCGAAGCCTTCGCCCTGGCCCTGCCGGATTTGCCGCGCAATGAACTGGGCGTACGCCTGCAATTTGCCCTCAAGGCCATTTCCGGGGTCATGGCTGGCACCGAACTGCGCCTGCTGATGAACTCCATGAGCCTGGGCCGCCCGGCCACGGATGCCGAGGTAATGGCCAAGCTGATCACGCTGGTGTCGGCAGCGATTCGCGTGCCGCAGCAGAGTGCCGAGGCTGAAACGGCGCTGGCCAAGGTGCTGGAAACCCAGCGCGCCATTCGCGAACAGGCTGCACGCTGAAACCCATCCCCAACCCCCTGTAGGGGCGAGCTTGCTCGCGAAAAACGCAATGACACCGCGGTTAACCAGAATGCCCGCGTTATCGTTGACGTTTTTTCGCGAGCAAGCTCGCTCCTACAGAGGTAGGCCTTTTTTCTGAGCTAAAAAGCAGGCAAAAAAAAGCCCGCTGGGGCGGCGGGCTTGATATGCAACGTTTGTAACGGATGAGGCTTCACACTACGGCTTGGCTTGTGAATAAAACGTGAAAAATATGTAAGAGAAAGTGTGAATGTGCTTTGCGGCTTACAGGCATGTGAATGAGCAGGATTATTACCGCTGGTCAGAACTGTCAATTCTCACAGGTGACGGGTTGTAGTCGAGAGGACTTTTATTTCCCCAGCGATTCCCGCTCAGGAGAAAGATGATGCCGACCAAGCCCACGAATAAAAAACAGAGCGCTGCAGCCAGCCCCAAGAAAAAATCGGCTGGCATGGCTAAAACCAAGACGACGGCCTCAGAACAGCCGTCGGTTTCCGTCCTTCCTGTAGCGAATAAAAAAAAGACCCCGCCGAAAAAAACGTCGCTACCTAAAGGCCCGGCACAACCCACAGTCGTTCAAGATCTGGACTCCCCCTACCCTGTGCCCAACCAGGTCATTCCGGTTCTGGGAGCGGCCTACGGGATTGGTCATCGTCATATCAAAGATGGTTTGACCTATGTCTTTGAGCGTTGGTCCGACTGTAAAGAGGGCGATACATATCATATATGGATGAACGGGATACACATGCAAGAGGGTCAAGTTAATCCCGACAATAAAGATGACCCACGTTTTTTTCTGATAATTCCCAGAACGACCCTGCTGCACTATTTTGTCAATAATGTATATGGAGAAGTCATCCGGGGCGGCTCGGGAACAACAAGTACTTCAGTACCGCAACGTATTCTTATACTGCACACGTTGCCCGGTGGGGATGGCAATTGCGACGGTTCCTACCACCGTGGATTGACGTTTACGCTCTCCGATGTCTATGTCGACTCCGTGGTTGCGGCTCGAGGTGTGACATGCACCATC
This sequence comes from Pseudomonas sp. PA-4-8C, assembly GCF_021606625.1. Taxonomy (NCBI): domain Bacteria; kingdom Pseudomonadati; phylum Pseudomonadota; class Gammaproteobacteria; order Pseudomonadales; family Pseudomonadaceae; genus Pseudomonas; species Pseudomonas sp. PA-4-8C. Next base: position 1,515 of record NZ_WKCD01000414.1, on the reverse strand, counting down.
CACAAGTGGATGAACATGCGGGTCAATGACCTGGTTATGTTCTACTGGGGAGAGCACCGCTATGAGTTACCCCCTTTGCGTAATGATCAAGTCGGTTCCGACCTTACGTTCACTATCGAACCTACTTTTTTAAATGCAGCGGGCAGCGGCCATTTTGTCGTGCAGTTCTATTTATACGACGAGGTCTTGGATGTGTCTGGACCTTGCCACCGATGGAGCAAACCGACTCCTGTCAACGTTGACCTTAACCTGACGTTGCTGGATGAGCCTGAGATTGTCGAGGCGGATCCGGCAACACTGCTCTTGGAAGCTGATGAGTTACATGGTCAACCTGCCACAGGTTCAGTACTGATTCGCAGAAATGATCCGAACTTTATCAGGGGGGATTTCCTCATTTGGAAGGTGGAAGGCAACACGGTGGATGGCGAGAATGTTTCCTATGGGTTTCGCTTGGAAGTTGAACTGGCGAATTACAACGACATTGCAATTCCCAACGCGTTTATCCGTTCTCTGATTCAAAGCACCTTGAAGATCTCCTATGTTCGTGAACGAGGCATGCTGGCATCCAGATCAACCATCTATGCGGTCGCTGGAGTCCTTTATACCTTGCCTCAGCCCGACGTCGTCCAGGCGCATGGTCCATTTGTGGAGCCGGACTTGCCATACATCACTGCGGCAATGCCTGACTACACCCCGCCCGGTAATGCAGGGGATAGCCTGCGAGTCAATATTATGGGGGATAACAAGGATGGCAGTGTCGAGCACGAATTCAGCGATCGCGCCGCCGGAACTCATCCCCGTTTCCGGGACTTCCTGAACGCCGCCTATGCACGATTCGAAGGACTGCTTCGTACCCGCGTCTATTACGGTGTCACGGGGCCAGTAAACATACGCGAGTCCGAACGTCGATATATCCAGGTCGGGCGTCCGGCACGCAGTTTGATCGCACCGCATATTCAGGAGGCAGATTCCACCAACAATATCAATCCAGACAGCCTTGGCAGTGTTGCAACGTTTGAAGCCCGCGCAGAATTCAGGGCCGGCGATGAAGTCATTATCAAGTTTGTGGGATCGGTAACGGGTACAACCTTATCTCCTTATGTATTGGCCGTGAATTCCAATCCGTTTCTTGCTGATATTCCTAAACAACTGATAGAGGGCAACAAGAATGGCACGCTCACTATCAGTTATGTGCGCCGGCGGTTTGCCGTTGATGAGTTGTCCGAGGAGGCTACGTACACCATCGGTAGAGCCTTGGGCACGCTATCCATACCCGAGGTCCTTGAAGCAACAACAGGGCCGGATGAACTCGATCCGTGGGTGGTGGCAGATACCGGAGCGACAGTGCGGTGCCGCTATGATGAACCCAAGGACGGTGACACCGTGGAAGTCTGCTGGCTGGGGCTGGTGGGTGGCGGCATACACTTCGAAGTCAAGGATGCCCACAGCGGAGACGCTTATGTCGATGTGATCGTCCCAGCCGAAGCGATCGGCTTCAGTATTCATCCGTTGGGG
>NZ_WKCD01000413.1:0-3260 GCF_021606625.1 Pseudomonas sp. PA-4-8C | reverse complement strand
TAAAAAAGAGAAAAATAAAAAAAAGACAAAGAGCGGCCCCCACAAACATTGGCAACGCTCTCAACCAAAGGGTCGCTGCTAGGGCGTAATAAAAGTCGCTACCCGCCACACGTGACATAGTAGAAATGGAGCTAAGAACAAAGCTCAGCATCATTACAAACAGCAATCCACCTGCATACCCTAAATACTTGTATGCGAACAGATCATAGTGGCTGGTTGGGCCTCCCGCCACATCAAATGTTGGATACCAGTATAAAAGAGACTGGCGCCCGACTGTATAATCGTTTACGGGGTGCCCTACTGCGTTGCTGAGAGTTGTCACTCCGACGAGAGGAGAGAGCATTTGTAAAAAGAAACTATCGGTTTCGAGACGTTCAATTACATTCCCCGGCAAAGCAAAATAATATTTGTCTGCGTTTGCAAATACCCTTAAGACCAAACGCTCAACAAGCACCGATGAATTTGGCATATAAACACCGCGCTCGGAAACATCAACACCACTATTTTCCAAATTCCGGGTCAATATATATCCCGCAAATAGCAGAACCGTAACCCCCAGCAAGAACAATTTTGTAAAACCAACTCTAACGCTAAACTTTGCGAAGAACAAAACTAAGATGACCGCATAAATCGATTCAAGGATTGCAAACTTAGCGCCATTCAAAAAAGAACTGATGAGGATATCAAGGAACAGTCCACCTATCATAAGCACTGTAACGAAGTTCACATTTTTGCTACGAAAACGTCGACCAATCCACAAGGTTAGATAGGAAATTACAAACAATCTGAACCCATCTGCAACACGTACAAATGCACCAAATCCTCTATTTTGCTCAAATCTGTTGGTCTCTGCAGAAGAGCCAAACCCTACATTTATTATCAAAAACAACGCCAATAGGGAATATAGAATAACAACCACAATGAATTCTGATCGACCTTTGCCCTCTGGTACCAAAAACAGCCTCACCATCTTGGGAAACCATAGAGCCCGACCGTGACAAATGGAGTAAACGATCATAAACATAGAGCAATAAGAAAAAAGTATTAGCAGTAAGTATGTTTCTACTTTGCCACTAACATACATGAATAGAACGACGCCGTAAGCGCTCCCCATTGTGAACGTCCAATAAAAATGGACAGGATCCAGGTATCCGGCGACCGCTTTGCCCCGTATGCAAAAATAAAATAGGGCCATAACAAAAACCATACAACTCAACAACAGACCCAAGTTCCCAAATGCCAAATCAAAAAAATCTGTATCGCTCATAATTTATCTCTTAACATATGAACGTAAGCGACGTAGGGTATGCACGAAACCCCTCCTAAAAACTGCTTTAAACCAACATATTTAATGATTTTAACAACCACACGAAAATCGCGTGTTTTTAGCGCAACCAGAATATAGAAAGCCAACGCCCGGGCCTGAGCTTGTGCACGTAATTCTTCGGGAGCAATAGCATCTAAAGTTTGAACGACCATGCCATATTGCTTAAACGTATCCTTGTAAGAATTGACATCATGTTGACGATAGCGAACGACATTAATACCCGACAAAAAAGTAAAGTCTTTACCGAACTTGTCATACTGCGTGAATAATTTTACAAAAACCGGATAATCGTCCCATTTCAAGCCGACATCCCAGCCTCCTATCTCTCTGAGGGATGACGTCTTGAACAAGGTCGACTGAAGAAGTATAGGTGCGGGATAATCCAAATATAATGCACTTCTGCGTTGTAATGGAGATAGTTGAAAAAATGTATCATGTTTCTTTTTATAAACAGGGCCTTCGTCCTCCCGGTCGCCATAAAAATAAACTGCATCACCAATGATAAATTTCAATTCAGGTGAGCGCTGCATTTCCTTCAGCATTATATCCATGCCCTCAGGAATAACGACGTCATCTGAAGCTATGAAATAGACCAGTTCAGTCTCAACCATCGAAAGCGCTAGATTTAACGAATTAACAAGGCCTGAGTTTTTTTTGCTGACCACGCTTACACGTGTAGCTTCCGTGCTGGTTTCAAGGTAAGCCTGAATGACGCCCATGGTATTATCAGGAGAGCCATCATCGATTATCAAAACACGCGTGGCTGCTGGCTCTACAGCTAGCGCCGCGTCGAGGCATGAAACAATAAATTCAGCATGATTATATGAAGGAATAACTATTGTGAGCATTATTTTATCTACCTAGCGATGCCAAGTTACATTATTCTTAAGGATTACTGCAGGCGCACCAGCAATAAAGCTCCTTGGCGCGTACACCTTGTTAACATATGACTTACTGCCAATAATGCATCCATCGCCCACGGCCCCTCCGGGTGTACATGTCACGCCCTCGCTTATCCAAACATGATTACCGATGCTGACAGGCGCGATTTTTATCTCTCCATTTATACTATGCTGAGTACTATCCGTTATATAGCATCCCCAAGATACAATGGTACCCACCCCAATGCTAATATCTGACGAGCACAAAATTATACTCTTGCAGGTAAGCCCTGATATTTGGGAGGGACTTCTGCCTCCCAACGTAAGGGTCGCACCTTTTAGAAGATTGATTTTACACCCATCCCCCAAATGAAATTCATTAATAATATTGAATGATGATGAAGCCTCCAAATTAATACATAGGGGTTCATTTCCACCTAGCCAATTTTCGAATACAAATATATTCTTCGCCTCGGATAGAACTTTTGCAGTCCTTGCCCTGGCAATTTTAACCTTGAAAATTTCAGCGGAAAAATAAAGTCTTGGCAAAAGACTGAAACCGCACAGACGATTCGTCAGATACAAAGAGTATAAAAAGTTAATAGGAAACTTAACTACCGCGATCACAGGATGAAAGTAAAATGTCTGCAGGCATATATAGACCCACAAACTTGCTCGACTGGTAAGAGCTCGTCTCAATAAAAAAGCTCGCAGTTTTCTCAGCATGCTCACAAAACCTTCAGTTTACTAAATTTATACATTACGAAAATCAAGCATACAACATAGTTCACGATGTGCGCATAAGCGCCCCCAACCAACCCATACTCCGAGACCAACAACATGGACAAGAGCACAAATGTTATTGAGAAAAAAATCTCAATAAAAATAAAGATCTTGAACTCCGCCCGACTAATAAAGACATAAGCCACAAGCCAACTGGCGATCTTTAACACATCTCCGAATAGCTGCCAGCCCATAATCTCTTCGATCGGAAGAAATTGTTTGGAGAAAAGCATTTCGACTATAAAGACTCGTAACGCATATATTGAAAC
>NZ_WKCD01000412.1:0-3264 GCF_021606625.1 Pseudomonas sp. PA-4-8C | reverse complement strand
CCATTTGGTATCTCAATCAAAATACACAACTAATATTAACGATAATAATCAATAGGATAAATTACCGTTTCAGATTACCTTGGAAGATTGATCTGGCTTCTGCTCCACGACACGATGGTGCGTGCTGCCTAAAGGTTAGGACGAACCAGAGTCCAGCGGTTCGCTAGGGAAAATGGAATCGTCGTGCCTTGATGAACGTAAGGTGACCACAAGCTTATCCATAGCGTTCATCGTCAACGACGTCATAGACCAGCTTCGCTCTGCCCGCTTTACAGGTATGTATAGACCGGGGACATAGTGGTAAAGGATGCCCGCATCTTGCTGTCCAAAGGTCTTCGGCGGTAAAGGCAAAGGCTTTGCCATTCAGCAGAATTTTGTCCACCCAGCCCTTGTGCCTTGGCTACCAGGCTCGCCACCCGTGTGGCGCCATGATCGCCGAATAAATTAAGCAATAGCATGGGCGTGGTGCCCTGCCTGCATTAGCGTGATGATGGCTGAAGGTAAGGCGTCAAGGTACTGAGGAGTTTTCTGTCAAGGCAGGCTCATTGCTTCTTGATGATCAGCGGAAAATAAATGCAATGTATAACGAACAGTTAACTATAAGGAATAATCTGTAGGATAAGTCGTCTACCTGCTATTTACAGCGCCATAGTTGACGAATAAGAATAGCCCTCCAAGCAGCAACCACTGTTCAATTCAACCTGAAGATTAATTTTTTCGGAGAATACAGAATGGCCAGCGAAAACTACGCTATCAAAGGTGGCCGACCTTTACCGCCAACTTCCGTTAACCAGGCGCTTAACTTTGATCGTGACTATTCGCGGTTGAGGAATTATTACGAAACCTGGTCAGTCGATTATGACAACGATGTATCTGAAGAAAACTACTGCGGCCCCCGCATGCTCGGTGACCTCTTCGACTCGTTGCTCCCGGCCTCTGAAGCGCGCCGCCCCATGCGAATCATGGATGCTTGCTGCGGAACCGGTCTGGTCGGTAAAGAACTGATGCTGCGGGGATTTTCGCCTGTCGATGGTTGTGATTTATCGCCGGCCATGACTAACTTGGCGCGCGAAACCCGGGCCTATGCAACATTGTATGGTGGGGTGGATCTTACTGAACATAATCCAATGATCGCTGACAACCAGTATGACGCAACCTTTTGCTGCGGTGCATTTATCGAGGGCCATCTACCCACAGAGGCCATCCATGAGCTTATGCGAATCACAAAAAATAGCGGACTGATCCTACTGAGTACGCGCTGTACTTTTTATACAGCAGAACACTTTGACTCCCTACTGCATAAACTAACGGCCTCCAGACAACTTTCTGTATTGCCTTCGTTTATGAACGCCGCTTACTTGAACGACGTGCAAGCCCACTACTTGGCGTTTGCCGTCAACAAATAATCAGGAGTCGAACATGGATGTGCTCAATAGTATTTCCCTTGAGCGTCTTGAATCGACCCAAGCAGATTATGAAATCAGCTGTTTGCGCAAATGTTGCGTCAATGATGGATTCTTCTACCTGGCCGATCATGGCATACAGCCCTCGTTGATAGCGGATGCCTTGGACACCGCCCGCCAATTCTTCGCGCTGCCACTGTCCACCAAGAACCAGTTCTGCCAGGACCGGCAAGTGGTCATCCCCAAGACGTGCCGTGGATATGTCGATACGTTTGGCGAGACCTTGCATCCCCCCACCGGCCCGGATCGAAAGCAGCATTTCGACATGGGCCGGGAAGCGCCGGCCTGCGACTTGCCGTTTACCGGGCCGAACCTGTTGCCCAGCGAGGGTCAGGCCCCCGGCTTTGCCAAGTCCATGCTCGCTCTGCAACAAGAAGTACTGGACCGGGTAGTGCCCGCACTACTGCGCGGCTTGGCCCTATCCCTCGGGCTGGACCGTGATTTTTTCCAGGCGTTTTTTTCCAACCCGGTGCTGATCCAGCGCGCGCTGTATTACCCACCCTCGGGCAGTGGCGCGGGCAAGCACACCGACAACGGCATGTTCACCTTGCTGTTCCAGGACCCGCGAGATGCCTGCGCCCTCAGTGCCTTTTCACAAGGCCGCTGGATCGACGTTCCTTGCCGCGCCAACGAAGTGGTGGTGAATCTCGGCGATATGTTGATGAAGTGGAGCAACGGCCTGTTTACCAGTACGCCGCACCAGGTGATCCACCGTGCAAGCAGCGCCAGGGTGTCACTGCCGTTTTTTGTGTACCCGGACATTGATGCCGTGTTTACCCCGCTAGGCAGTGATCAAACGGTCGCCTGCCGGCAGGTCATGCTCGATAACTTCAATTCCATCTGGGTATCCGGCCAGGGCGCCGGCAGGGCGCGCGAGTTCGCTTGAAGCGGCCCACAGGAGAAGCGATATGCACACCGCAGAGCCAAACAAAATCGCCTTCATCGGCGTTGGAAATATGGGCCGGCCACTGGTGGAGCGTCTGCTGCTCGCCGGATACGAGGTTCAGGTGTATGACATCGACCCGACACGTGCGAGCTCCGTGATCGCTGCAGGTGCTCGCTGGAAGGCCACCCCCGCGCTGTGTGCCAGCGGTTGTGGGGTTGTCGTGACCTGCCTGCCCCTACCCCATCATGTGCTGGAAAACATGACCGGGCCGGAGGGTGCGCTGGCCGGGATGGCGGAAAATTCGGTATGGATCGATACCTCCACCACCGATTACCACAACACCCGGCATATCGCCGGACTGGCCCGACAAAAACACATCCATAGCCTTGAAGCCCCGGTCAGCAATCTGTCGCATATGGGGGTGGATTTCGCCAATGTGTGTTTCTACATCGGTGGCGACAAAATCGGTTATCAATCAAGTCACAGCGTGCTGGAGACCATGGGCCGCAAGGCATTTTATGTAGGTGAGATCGGCACCGGGCAGTCCGTCAAGTTACTGACCAACCTGCTGTTTTACGCCGCCACCGCCGTGTGGGCCGAGTTGCTGGTGCTGGCCCGGGCCAATGAGATCCCGCTGCACTGGTTCTGGGATTTCGTAAAAACCTCCCGCGGTAACTGCTTTGTCAGCAATCAGTTGACCCCGTTTATGCTCGACGCCAGCTACGACCATTCGTGCACCCTGGAGATCACGGTCAAGGACATGAGCCTCACCGAGGCGCTGGCCGATGAGTTGGGGGTGGCGATGCCCTTGGGGCGGATCATCGCTGATCGTTATCGACAGGCCGGAGCGCGGTTCGACACTCAGGACAATCACGTCAAGGTCGCAGCCTTGAGCGAACAGGAAAACAGCATTGC
>NZ_WKCD01000411.1:0-3265 GCF_021606625.1 Pseudomonas sp. PA-4-8C | reverse complement strand
TCCTTGAGCGGGTCCAGCAGTTGACCGAGGCGTTCCTGGCTGGTTTCGGCAAAGCGTTGCTCACGCTCGTCGAAGATCTTGCCGGCCAACTCGGCAAATTGCGCACGCAGTTCGTCTCGTGAGCCTTGCAGGTCGGTGAGGCGTTGCTGATGACTCTCTTGCTGCTCGCGCAATTCGGCGCTCAGGGCCGCGGCCAAGGCGTCGAGGCGACGCAGTTCGGCTTCCTTGGCGCTACGATCGAGGTTCCAGGCGTGCGCGGCATCGCGGGCGTTATCGCGGTCGATCTGCAACAGCTCGACTTCACGGCGCAGCGCCGCCAAGTCGGCTTGCTTGGCAGCATTGGCCTGGCTCAGGTCACTGATCTCATCGCGGCTGGCGTCCAGTTGAGCGGCGAGCCCTTCCTGGGCCAGTTGTGCGGTCGCCAGGCGCTCCTCCAGCAGCTCCCAGCCGGTGGTGCGTGCGGTCAGGCGCCGCTGGAGTTGCCAGCACAGCGCCAGTAGCGGCACGGCTGCGCCCACAAGACCCAAGGCGATACTGGTCCAGTCAAACACCATAGCCATTTCTGCCATCACCGAAAAAGATCAAGGGTAACCAAGCCTAAGGCCGGAGGACAGCTCAGTCTTCGACCTGGCCCAGTTCGCGCTGGGCGCGACGGTCGCCGGCGCGAGCAGCCGAACGCAACAAATCGTGGCCGATGCGCCGGTCACGGGCATTTCCGCACTCGCGGCACATCAGTTGGCCAAGACGGCTCTGAGCGGCCACCACGCCTTCGCGGGCGGGCTGCTTGAGCAAGCGTCCGGCAAGATGCTTGATATTGGTGCTCTGCCCAAGGCGCGGGCTGTCGAGCAGCCACAAAGCGACCTTCAAGGAAAAACGCTTGGGTGCGGTAACAGTTTGGGGCGTGTCGGTAACAGAATGTGATACTGAGCGAAACTTCATAAAGCACTGTGGGGCAGAACGGAAGGCGCGCCACTCTACTCTTTTTTTCGTACAGGTAAAGCTGAAAAAACCGTGCACGCCCGTCCTAGAGCAAGCGCTCGGGACAATCCACAGAAGCTGTGGATAACTCAGTGGACAACCCCCCTGGAACAGGCGCAAAGCCCCATGGAACGGGGGCCGCAGTCAAACTGACGATTTTTTCACCAATAAAAAAAAGCGAGATTTTTCATTGACTTAAATTTTGATTACAGGCAAATGGGCGCACTTGCACACCAGTGACAGCAGGGTTACACCCTTGGCCTTGAATGTGCACAAGTCCTTATCGGCTGGTTATATCGTCGGCGTTTTTTGATTCAACACCGGTTAAACATGTTACTGAGCAGGCAAACCCAAGGGCTTTTCAAATCTGCCTCGGTTCGCCACACTGCGCCACCGACAATGCAAACCAGTAGGGCCGATGAAAGGAATTCTGTTATTCGCCGGGCTGCTACTGGCCATCTGCGCGATCTCCCTGGGAATCAATGCCGCGCTCCCCTCTCCGGACGGCGCACTGTTCGCCATTGCTATCTTGCTGTCAGCCGCCTTTACCGCCGTGATCCTGTGCATTGAACTCAGTGACGGAAGGATCAATGACATGCGCGAGGTGATCCGCATGATCGAGACCGGCCAGTCCTTGCGGCTGACGCTCGCCGCCTACGGGCTGGGGTGCGCACTGGCCGCGTCCATGACCGTGCTGGTCTATCGCGAGTTGCTCGGCGGCTGATCGAAGTTTTTTTGCAATCGGCCTTCCCTTCCCTGTTTCAATCCGTTACTATCCGCGGCGTTAGTACCAAGCTGAAAGTCAATTCTGGTCGAACACGTCCCCTGAACCACATGGGATCGACCACCTCGATGGTTTCCAGGTATTCCTTGAGACGACACTGCCTTTGAACAAGCAAAGGGTGGCGCGAAGTTCCAATACTCTGACCGAACCAACCTGCAAATTGATCAGGATCTTCACCCCGGGCCCAGAACCTTTGCCCCTGTTGTGTTGCCTGCCCTCCTAAGTACCTACCTGCCAGCCCAAGCGCGCCAAATTTAATAGCGCTTCAAACTGGCTGCTTTGTTCCAGTCGGGTTCTTCGTTTGATCAATGGTGGTCAGCGTTACTGGAACGTTTTAACGTTGCACGGTTCTTATCCGTGTCATTTGTAGGAACACCAATAATATGAACGCTCAAATCCACACTCAGGATGCCATTCGCACCCTCACCAACGCTTTTGCCCCAATGAACTGCCTGATCATGGCCGCTCGCAAAGGCTGCTTCAGCTTCACCCTGGTCAACGAACACGGCATCGCTCGTCACAGCGAACGCCTGTACCCCGATCAATACTCCAGCGCAGAACCGCTGCAGGCCGTGATCGATCGTACCCGTCAGGCACTGACTGCCTGATCGACCCGCGTCGCTGAAACCTCAAAAAACCCTGTTTGAATAACAGGGTTTTTTATTGCCTGGAATTTGGCCTTGAACCCGTGGCGCTAAGTACAAATCGATATAAACGTTATAACCGGTTGCAGAAGATGTTTTAAAAACAGTCCTTTACATCGTGAATATGACACTACACTTCAACTCAAGCGGCATGATCCGCTTACGACGGGCCTGAGATCCGATTCACCGCTGCCAAGCTCCCCTTCTCAGGCTCGTCCACTCTTTGCAAGGACTGAGGCTCGTATGGGTATTGCCGCCAGTGAATTGTGTCGTTATGTGATCCGGCCGACGCTGATGTACCTCGGCCGTCACAGCCCAACAGCCGAATCCCTGCTGCTGGGCATTGCCGCCAGCCAATCCGAACTGGGCTCGGCGCTGCATGACCGTCGCGGCCATGGCCTCTACAGCATCACCGAACCCCGCCACCGCGCCCTCTGGGATGGCTACCTGGCCTTGGACCCAGAACGCGCCAGCCTGGTGCGTGGGCTGGCCAGCCAACATGCGTTCCTCAGCGCGCCCCAGTTGGAGTTGACGGTAAACCTGCGCTACGCCACGGCGATCGCCTGGTTGCTGGTGGAACAACATCGTCCCGCCCTGCCCGCGCCCGGCGATGTACTGGCCATGGCGCGTATCTGGAAAGAAATATTCCACCCCCAGGGCCGCCTGCGAGATTTCACCCACGCCTGGCAAACCTGTGTAATCCCAATGAAACAGGCAGCTTGCTGACCGGGCAAATTGCAAGATTCGGCAAAAAACGGCAATTTTGGTCGGATTGTCCTACAAAACCGCTCTATCTCCAGCATTACAGCCTATTGCGCGATCTGAAATTTATTGATACTTTCCGCAGCGGTGATCACAC
>NZ_WKCD01000410.1:0-3272 GCF_021606625.1 Pseudomonas sp. PA-4-8C | reverse complement strand
AACCGGCATCCCTGCCGGTTTACCCCCCAAATCCCTGTCGAATTCCGGCCAGCGTGGTTTGACGGGGCGCTTGAGATCAAAAGCAGATCAAGATCAAGAGCGGCTCGCTTCGCATCGTGGTTACCGTTGGCCGCTAAAACCTACAAAAATGTGTAGATGGTTCGGTTGACTCATCAGTGACTGACCCTCCGCTTTCGGAACAAGCCCACAGGAGATCTGCGCATAGTTGACGGGGATTATCTGGGGACTGGATTAATTTATATTTCAACCATAATATAAGTAAAAAATTACGCCCGTAATTTTTTGCACAATGGTTTCCGGAGTTCGCCATGCCCCCTCTCCCCCTGCGTCTTCTCACACCCCTGGCCCTGTTGATGTTCCTCAATGGCTGCAACAGCAAGGCCGATACCGCTCAGGTACCAGTGCCGCGTCCGGTACTCGCCGCCAAGGTCGAAGCCGCCGGCACCCAGCAAAGCGCTTATACCGGCGTGGTGGCAGCACGCACTGAAAGCAACCTGGGCTTTCGGGTCAGCGGCAAGGTGATCGAGCGCAAGGTCGACCCCGGCCAGCATGTCTCCCGTGGCGACACCCTGTTGGTACTGGACATCGGCGACTTCGAACTGGCGCTGCGTTCGGCCAAGAACCGCGTCAACGCAGCCGAGGCGCAACTGCGCCAGCGCCGTGACGATGAAAACCGTTACCAGCGCCTGGCCAGTACCGGCGCGGTGTCGCGGCAGATCTTCGACCAGTCGGCCACCAACCTGCGCGTCGCCCAGGCCGAACTGGCCGCGGCGCAATCGGACGCCAGCCAGATCGAAAACCGCCGCACGTATTCGGTACTCAAGGCCGATGGCGACGGCATCATCACCGATGTGCTGGCCGATCGCGGACAGGTGGTGGCCGAAGGGCAAATCGTCGCGCGCCTGGCCCATGACGGTGCCCGTGAAGCCATCGTCAACCTGCCGGAGAACCGGCGTGACCTGGCCGCGCAAAAAGCCTTGGCATTCCCCTTCGGCGCACCCGACCAGGCCGTGACCGCCACCCTGCGCGAGCTGTCCGCCAGCGCCGACCCGGTCACCCGCACCTACCGGGCACGTTATGTGCTGCAGGGTTCGGTCGAGCGTTTCGCCCTCGGTTCCACCATCACCGTGCGCCTGCAAGGCAACGGCCAGCCTCTGCAAACCCGCGTGCCCATTGGCGCCTTGCAGGATGCGGGGCAAGGCACGGGCGTCTGGCTGATTGGCGATGACCAAAAGATCAGCTTCGCCCCGGTGAAAGTCGCCAGCCTCGGCCAGGAAGACGCCTTGCTCGACAGCGGCGTAACACCCGGCCAAACCATCGTCGCCCTCGGCGCTCACCTGTTGCACAGCGGCGACACGGTGCGCTTGCTGCCCGCCCAGGCGCTGGCCCTCAACCGTCAGCAGGATCAATGAGTATGCGCGGGATCAACCTCTCCGAACTGGCCGTCAAACACCGCGCCGTCACCCTGTTTTTGCTGATTGCGATCCTCGTCGCCGGGGTCTTCGCATTCAGCAAGCTGGGCCGCGCCGAAGACCCTTCGTTTACCGTCAAGGTCATGACCATCACCGCCGCCTGGCCCGGCGCCACCGCCCAGGAAATGCAGGAACAAGTCGCCGACCGCCTAGAAAAACGCCTGCAAGAGCTGGACTACTACGACCGCGTCGAGACCATCGCCCAGCCGGGCTTTGTGTCGATGCGCATGACCTTCCTCGAATCCACCCGCCCGAGCGAGATCCAGGCGCTGTTCTACCAGACGCGCAAAAAGCTCAGCGACGAAGCCGCGCAATTGCCCAAGGGCGTGATCGGGCCGTTTTTCAACGATGAATATTCCGATGTGTACTTTGCGTTGTACGCCCTGGAAGCCGAACACCTGCCCCACCGCCAGCAGGTGCAAATGGCCGAACAATTGCGCCAGGGCCTGCTCAACCTGCCCGGGGTGAAGAAGGTCAATATCCTCGGCGAACAGGCCCAGCGTGTGTTTGTGGAGTTTTCCTATGAGCGCCTGGCGACCCTGGGCATCAAGCCCGAACAGATCTTCACCGCCCTCGCCGCACAAAACGCCGTGGCGCCCTCAGGCTTCGTCGAAACGGCGGGCGCACGCGCTTATATCCGCATCGACGGCGCGTTCGACAGCCTGGCCTTGATCGAGAACGTGCCCCTGCAAGTCAATGGCCGCGTATTGCGCATCGCCGATGTAGCCACCGTGAGCCGGGGTTATGAAGACCCGCCCAGTTACCGCATCCGCCACCAGGGCGACCCGGCGCTGATGCTGGGCGTGATCATGGAGAAGCACTGGAACGGTCTGGAACTGGACAAGAGTCTGCAAGCCGAAGAAGCGCGGATCCAGGCCGACCTGCCCCTGGGCGTGAACTTTGCCAAGGTGTCCGACCAGGCGAAGAACATCAGCCTGGCGGTCAATGAATTCATGCTCAAATTCTTCGTCGCCCTGGCGGTGGTGATGCTGATCAGCCTGTTGGCCCTGGGCTTTCGCGTGGGGCTGGTGGTGGCGGCCGCCGTGCCGCTGACTCTGTCGATCGTGTTCGTGATCATGCTGGTCACGGGCCGTGAATTCGACCGGGTCACCCTTGGCGCGCTGATCATCTCCCTGGGCTTGCTGGTGGACGACGCCATCATCGCCATCGAGATGATGGTGGTGAAACTTGAAGAAGGGTTTGACCGCATTCACGCGGCGACCTATGCCTGGAGCTCCACCGCCGCGCCCATGCTCACCGGTACGCTGGTGACCATCATTGGCTTTTTGCCGGTGGGGTTTGCGCGCTCCGGTGCTGGCGAGTACGCCGGCAATATCTTCTGGATTGTCGGGTTCGCATTGATTTCGTCGTGGCTGGTCGCGGTGGTGTTCACGCCTTACCTGGGCGTAAAGATGCTACCGCAGATCAAGCCAGTGCCCGGCGGGCATGATGCGATTTATGCCGGGCGCTACTACCAGAAACTGCGCCGCCTGGTAGAGGCCTGCGTGCGTGGGCGCTGGCTGGTAACTGGGCTGGTGGTGGCCGCGTTTGTGCTGTGTGGCCTGGGTATGGCGGTGGTGAAGAAACAGTTCTTCCCCGACTCGGACCGCTCGGAGCTGATTCTGGAAGTGTATATGCCGCCCGGCAGCGCGTTCAAAAGCACCGAGGCCGTAGCGGCTCAGGTGGAGAAGGCGCTGTTGCAGGAACCCCAGACGAGCATGGTCGACACCTATGTGGGCGGCGGCGCACCACGGTTTTTCCTGTCGTTGAACCCTGAAA
>NZ_WKCD01000041.1:0-32817 GCF_021606625.1 Pseudomonas sp. PA-4-8C | reverse complement strand
ACGAGAATAGAGCATCTACAACCATGGCATTACTGACTGAACACGAGCAGCGCCAAGTCGCCGAAGCGATCGCCCGGGTCGAGAAAACCACCGACGCGGAGTTGGTCACCGTGCTGGCGGCGCGCGCCGACGACTACGCCTACATTCCGTTGCTGTGGGCGAGCTTGATCGCGTTGGTGGTGCCGGGCGTGGTGCATTACCTGTCGGGCTACCTGACCATGTACACCTTGCTGGTGGCGCAGTGGGCGACGTTCATTGTGCTGTGCCTGGTGTTCCGCTTGCCCAAGGTCACTACCCGGCTGATTCCGCGTTCGGTACGCCACTGGCGTGCGTCCAACCTGGCGCGGCGCCAGTTTCTGGAGCAGAACCTGCACCACACAGTGGGCAGCACCGGGGTGCTGATTTTTGTCAGCGAGGCCGAGCGGTATGTGGAGATCCTGGTGGATGACGGGATTTCCAAGCGCCTGGATGACAGCAATTGGGACGCCATTGTCCAGGCGTTTACCCAGCAGGTGAGACAGGGGCAGACGCTCGCCGGGTTCATCGCCTGCGTTGAAGCTTGTGGCGAGTTGCTCAAGGTGCATGTGCCCGTTACCCAAACCCGCAACGAACTGCCCAATCGCCTGGTCGTGCTCGAATAACTGCTTTCTGTGGGAGCCGGGCTTGCCCGCGATGGCATCGCCTCGGTTTGCCTGATTAACCGAGTTGCCTGCATCGCAGGCAAGCCAGCTCCCACACAAGGCAGCATCCTTATTCGGGTTGATTGACCGTTGATCAAATAACCCCGTGCCCTGAACCCCCATCCCGCCTAAAATGCCCGGCATTCTTTACCCGAGGCGTTTTTGTTCATGTCCGTCACCGCTCAACCTGCCCGCCCTGCGCCGGATCATCATGCCCAATTCATCGAACTGTTGAGCGCAAGCTTGGCCCAGAACGCTTTTATCAAGCTGGTGCTGGCCAAGTACGTCGGTGAGGAAGCCGAGTTGCAGCGGCTGATCATCAAGCCGGTGGTGGTCAAGGACCAGCCTTGCCTGTCGTTCGTCTATCGCTACAAGACCCGCGACATCACCAAGAACTTCCCCTCGGCTGACGGCGTGGCGGCGATTGCCGAGCTGTTGCCCAGCTCGTTCAAGAACGCGCACTTGCTGGCGCTGACCGACGAAGCCCAGCTGGAGTACAGCAAGAAGAACAAAAGCTCGCTGTTCAAAAGCAAGCCGCAGCAACTGCGCGAGGCACCTTCGGCCGAGCATAACCGTGAAAAAAATCGCTTCCTCGACCTGAGCCGGCCGTTCCTCGCCGACCTGGGCGTGACCGACGCCAAGCAGGCGCTGATCCCCTCGATGTCGCGCAAGTGGAAGCAGATCAACAAGTTCATCGAAGTGTTCAGCCATGCGCTGACGTCGTCGCCGTTGCAGCTCGACCGCCCGGTGCGGGTCGCCGATTTCGGCTCGGGCAAGGGCTACCTGACTTTCGCCATTCACGATTACCTGCGCAATACCCTCAAGGCCGAGGGCGAGGTCACCGGTGTAGAGTTGCGTGAAGACATGGTCACCCTCTGCAACAGCGCCGCCGCACGCCTGGAGCATCCGGGGCTGGTGTTCAAATGCGGCGACGTGCGCAGCGTGGCGCCCAGTGAGCTGGACGTGATGATTGCCTTGCACGCCTGCGACATCGCCACCGACTACGCGATCCACACCGGCATCCGTTCCGGTGCGTCGATCATCATGTGTTCGCCGTGCTGCCACAAACAGATCCGCCTGCAGATCCAGAGCCCGGCGTTGCTCAAGCCGATGCTGCAATACGGCCTGCACCTGGGCCAGCAGGCGGAAATGGTCACCGACAGCCTGCGTGCGTTGTTCCTTGAAGCCTGTGGCTATGAGACCAAGGTGTTCGAGTTCATCTCGCTGGAGCACACCAACAAGAACAAGATGATCCTGGCGGTCAAACGTGCCGAGCCTGTGGACAACGCGCAGCTACTGGCAAAAATCCAGGAGCTCAAGGCGTTCTATCACATCACCGAACACTGCCTGGAAACCCTGTTGCGCGGGGATGGCTACCTGGCCTGAAATGGACGCGGTTCGCTGTGGGAGCTTGCTCCCGTGACGGCCCCGGCGGCCAGCGCATATCTACCTGACGCCCCGCGATCCAAATGTGGGAGCTGGCTTGCCTGCGATGCCGGCCTCCCAGCCTACGGCTATCTACCTGACACCCCGCGGCCCAACTGTGGGAGCTGGCTTGCCTGCGAAGGCGGCCTGACAGTCAACACAGTTGGATTGTGTACATATCCATTGCTGCGGTAACGGCTACTTAGGGTTCCGCCCTGACGGCGGCTCACTTTGCAAAAGCGGCAAAGTAAGCAAAACGCTCTTGCCCCACCACTCGGCACCTCGCCCAGGCTCGGTGTGCCCGTAATCCGCCAGCGTGGTTTAACGGGGCGCCTAAGATCAAAAGCAGATCAAGATCAAGAGCGTCTCGCTTCGCATAGTGGTTACCGTCGGCTGCTACAGCCTACAAAGTTGTGTAGATACCTATGGCTATCGCGGGCAAGCCCTAATGCCAGTCAGTTAAGGTTTTTTGTAGGAGCGAGCTTTCTCGCGAAAAACTTACGGGCGCCGCGTTCATTCAGCGAGCACGCGTTATCGTTGACGTTTTTCGCGAGCAAGCTCGCTCCTACAGTAGGCGATGACCGCTTAACTGACTGGCATTGGGGCAAGCCCACTCCCACAGGGTTTTGTGTTACCTGTTAGAGCGACTCCAGGCAACCGGCGAGGTCATTGCCGAGTTTTTCCAGCACCTGCTCATAACCCTGGGCCGTCGCCGGGGTATAGCCACCCAACGCATCCAACTCCGCCAACTTCACCGGCAACCCGGCTACCAGGGTTTCGGCCAAGCGAGGTCGCAACGGCGGCTCGCTGAACACGCAAGTCTTGCCCACTTCCTGCAAACGCGCGCGCATCGCCGCTACGTGCTGCGCGCCCGGCTGCACTTCGGCGGCCACGCTGAACACGCCGGCATGCTTCAAGCCGTACGCCTCTTCGAAGTAATCAAAGGCTTCGTGGAACACGAAGTAAGGTTTGCCATCAACGCCCGCCAAACGCTGCTTCAGGCGCGCATCCAGCGCGTTCAGGCGTTCTTCGAAGGCTTTGGCATTGCTCTGATAACGCTCGGCATTGGCCGGGTCTGCGGCACTGAGGTCGGCCGCCATCCGTGCGGCGATCACGCGCGCATTGACGGTCGACAGCCACAGGTGCGCATCCACGCTGCCTGGGCGGTGATCGTGGTCATGTTCGTCGGCTTCGTCGGCATGAGAGTGGCTATCTTCGCCGAAGATGCGCAGTTTCATGCCTGGCAGATCCTGCACGGCCACCGTTGGCGCCGTACGGCCTTTGAGCACACGCGGCAAAAACGTTTCCATGTCGGGCCCGATCCAGTACAGCAGGTCCACCGACTGCACACGCCGTACGTCGGATGGGCGCAAAGCGAAGTTGTGCGGCGACGCCCCTGGCGGCAGCAATACCTCTGGAACAGCCACCCCGTCCTGCACGGCAGCGGCAATCAGCTGCAACGGCTTGATGCTCGTCAGCACCTTGACCTCGGCCTGAGCGGCACCCGCAACGAACAAACTGGTGACAAATACGACAAAAACGGGAAAAAGTCGGGACACGATGACCACTCGATGGCGTAGGAACGGGTAACATAATAACGTCTCTATCAAATATCTGTCGCCGCTCATGCCTAAAACACCGCTTGCCAGCCGTCCCCACGACCACTCTCACTGCGTGCACACCGCATTGTCAGAGGCCGACACCCTGTGCGCAAAGAAAGGCTTGCGCCTGACCGCCTTGCGTCGCCGGGTGCTGGAGCTGGTGTGGCAGAGCCATAAGCCTTTGGGCGCTTACGATATTCTTGGCGTCCTCAGCGAGCAGGACGGCCGCCGCGCCGCACCGCCTACCGTTTACCGTGCACTGGATTTCCTGCTGGAAAATGGCCTGGTGCACCGTATCGCCTCGCTCAACGCCTTTGTCGGTTGCAACCACCCGGAGCACGCGCATCAGGGCCAGTTCCTGATCTGCCGCGAGTGCCACGCCGCCATCGAGCTTGAGCAAAAAAGCATCAGCGACGCCATTGTCAAAAGCGCTGCCGACGTCGGCTTCAAGGTCGAGGGGCAAACGGTCGAAGTGGTCGGCCTGTGCGCAGGCTGCCAGGGGGTTTGATGAGCAAAGCGTTAATCCGCCTGGAGCAGGTCGGGGTCACGTTCGCCGGGCAAAACGTGCTGGAAAACATCGCACTGAGCGTGGAGCCGGGGCAAATCGTCACTTTGATCGGCCCCAACGGCGCTGGCAAGACCACCCTCGTGCGCGCCGTGCTCGGGCTGCTCAAGCCCCACAGCGGCACGGTTTGGCGCAAGCCCAAGCTGCGCGTGGGCTATATGCCGCAAAAGCTGCATGTAGACCCGACGTTGCCGCTCTCCGTCTTGCGCTTTCTGCGCCTGGTGCCCGGCGTAGACCGCGCCCGCGCCCAGGCTGCGCTTAAGGAAGTCGGCGCCGAACACGTCATCGACAACCCGGTGCAAAGCATCTCCGGCGGCGAAATGCAGCGCGTGCTGCTGGCCCGCGCCTTGCTGCGCGAGCCCGAGTTGCTGGTACTCGATGAGCCCGTGCAAGGTGTCGATGTCGCTGGCCAGGCCGAGCTGTACAGCCTGATCACCCGCCTGCGCGACCGCCATGGTTGCGGCGTGCTGATGGTCTCCCACGACTTGCACTTGGTCATGAGCACCACCGACCAAGTGGTCTGCCTCAACCGCCACGTGTGCTGCTCGGGCCACCCGGAACAGGTCAGTGGCGACCCGGCGTTCGTGGAGTTGTTCGGCAAGAACGCCCAGAGCCTGGCTATCTATCATCACCACCACGACCACGCCCATGACCTGCATGGCGCCGTCGTCGATACCCCCCACGTTCATGGAGATAGCTGCAAGCATGGCTGATTTTCTGCTCTACGCCCTGCTGGCAGGCTTGGCTTTGGCTCTGGTGGCGGGCCCATTGGGCTCGTTTGTGGTCTGGCGGCGCATGGCCTATTTCGGCGACACCTTGTCCCATGCCGCCTTGCTGGGCGTGGCCATGGGCTTTCTGCTGGATGTAAGCCCGGCCATCGCCGTGACCGTCGGCTGCCTGCTGCTAGCGGTGCTGCTGGTGACCCTGCAGCAACGCCAGCCACTGGCTTCCGACACACTGCTGGGCATCCTTGCGCCCAGTACTTTGTCCCTGGGCCTGGTGGTGCTGAGCTTCATGCATGAAGTGCGCATCGACCTGATGGCCTACCTGTTTGGTGACCTGCTGGCAATCAGCCCGACCGACCTGGCCTGGATACTCGGCGGCAGCGCTGCGGTGCTGGTGTTGCTGGTGACCCTGTGGCGCCCGTTGCTGGCGATCACCGTGCATGAAGAACTGGCCAAGGTAGAGGGCTTGCCCGTCGCAGGCCTGCGTATGGCGCTGATGTTGCTCATCGCCGTGGTGATTGCTGTCGCGATGAAGATTGTCGGCGTATTGTTGATCACGTCGCTGCTGATCATTCCAGCCGCCGCCGCCCAACGTCACGCTCGCTCTCCGGAGCAGATGGCGATTGGCGCCAGCCTCCTGGGGATGCTTGCAGTGTGTGGTGGCCTGGCGCTGTCCTGGTTCAAGGACACACCGGCCGGGCCGTCGATTGTGGTTACGGCGGCCGCCCTGTTTCTGCTGAGTTTTGTCCTGCCCCGTCGAGGGGTGTAGACTTGCTCGCTTTTTGCGCAAATAGAGAGTCGCAGGAATGAAGCCGTTCACCTCCCGTTATCTGCTCCTTGCCGCATTTTCACTGCTGCTGGGCGCCTGCCAAAGTACGCCGCCCGCTGCCCCCCAGGCTCCGGATCCGCGGGCTGCGGCCATCGCGCAGCTGGAACAAAACCTGGCCAGCAGCGAATTGGCCACCGCCGAAGACCAGTTGGCCGCACTGCAGGCCCAATCGCCCAATGACCCGGCACTTGAGGCCTACCAGCGTCAATTGGCCGAAGCCTACTTGCAGCGCAGCCAGATCGTGTTGCAAAAGGGCGATGTCAACGCGGCCGCCACGGCCCTGAGCCGTGCCCGCGCCTTGATGCCCAAGGCCCCTGCGCTGACTGGTGGCGTCAACAGCGCTATCAGCCATGCGCGCAAAGCCGAATTGGACCAGGCAGAAGCCGCGTTGAAAGCCGCTGAAGCCAAGCCCGCCGCCAAGGTTATCGACCCGACAGCGCCGAGCACCACCGTGGCGCTGAACCTTGCGGATGTTGAAGACATGCGCCATCAGTTGGACGCCATCGCCACCGACGTGGTGAATTATCAGTGCGATGTCAGCATCCAGGTGCCACGCACCCAGGATTACCCGTGGCTGGCCACGTTACTGACCAAGCGGGTCAAGCGGATTGATTCGGGATATGACCTGAAGATTCACCGGCAAATCCTGAAACACATTCCGGCGCAGGTTGTGCTGATTCCGCGCAAGGCGGACTAAAAGCATCGCAGGCAAGCCACCTCCCACCTTTGAACGGTGTGGGAGCTGGCTTGCCTGCGATGACGATCTAACAAACAACCGATAAGTTAAGCCGGAATCGCCTTGGATTTCGGCTCACGCTCCCACACCCGATGCTGGGCAATCGCCGCAAAAAACGCTTTGAACGCCTTGGCATCCGCGCCCACGATCAACCCCGCATCCGCTTCCAGCTTCAGCAGGTCCAGCAACGGCTTCACATCACTGGCTACCGCAATCGCCTTCAGGTGTTTGTAGGCTTCCAGTACATAATGCAACGCCACACCATCACCGCTCAGCGCCTTCACGGACTCTTTGCCACCCGGGATAAACACTGCGTCGAAGGCAATGGACGGCATGCCTTCCATCGAGGCGTCGACCGGCAGCGTCTTGCCCTGCGCAGTGGTCACAGGCGCCGAAGTAGGCCCCAGCAACTTGGCATGGGCGCCTTCAGCTTCCAGCGCGGCTTTTAGCGCGTCAATGGCCGCACCATCAACGCCGTTGGCTGCCAGAATCGCCACTTTGCGCGTTTTAATATCGCCCGATAGTAAATTCACCTGGCTCAAGGCTGGCGATTCTTTCAGCGACGTTTCACGGGCAGGCACCGTGCCCTTGGTCGGCGCCGGCAAGCCCAAATTCTGCGCAACGCGCTTGGCCAGCTCCAGGTCGATATTGGCCAGGATCTCGTTGACCTGGCGCGCACGGATGAACTCGCGCTCCACCTTGCCCAGCTCAAAGCTGTAGGCCGCGATAATGTGCTCTTTCTCGTGGTGGCTCATGCTGTTGTAGAACAGCGTCGCCTGGGAGAAATGGTCACCGAAGGATTCGCTACGCTCACGCACCTTGTTGGCATCGACGCGCTCGTAGTAGGACTCAAAACCACCATCGGTAGGACCAGCAGGGGTTTCTTTCGGCCAACCCCCATCAATGGAGTTTGGTTCGTAGGACGCACGACCCTTATCAATCACGGTGCGATGCTGAGCGTCGCGCTGGCCGTTATGGAAAGGCACGACAGGCCGGTTGATTGGAATCTCATGAAAGTTCGGCCCGCCCAGTCGGCTGATCTGGGTATCGGTGTAGGAAAACAGACGGCCTTGCAGCAACGGGTCGTTGGTGAAGTCGATCCCCGGCACGATGTGGCCTGGGCAGAACGCAACCTGCTCGACTTCAGCGAAGAAGTTGTCGGGGTTACGGTTGAGCACCATTTTGCCCAGCGGCGTGATCGGCACCAGTTCTTCGGGAATGATCTTGGTCGGGTCGAGCAAATCGAAATCGAACTTGTGTTCGTCCTCTTCGGCCACGATCTGTACGCCTAGCTCCCACTCGGGGTAATCGCCACTTTCAATCGCTTCCCACAGGTCACGACGGTGGTAGTCGGTGTCTTTACCGGCCAGCTTTTGCGCTTCATCCCATACCAGGGAGCAGGTGCCGACTTTTGGACGCCAGTGGAATTTCACGAAGCTGGACTTACCTTCGGTATTGATCAACCGGAAGGTATGTACCCCAAAGCCCTGCATGGCGCGCAGGCTTTTTGGAATGGCGCGGTCGGACATGGCCCAGATCACCATGTGCGCGGATTCCGGTTGCAGCGAGACAAAGTCCCAGAAGGTATCGTGGGCCGAACCGCCGGTAGGAATCTCGTTATGAGGCTCGGGTTTCACCGCGTGGACGAAGTCAGGAAATTTGATCGCATCCTGGATGAAGAACACCGGCATGTTGTTGCCCACCAGGTCGAAGTTGCCTTCGTCGGTGAAGAACTTCACGGCAAAACCGCGCACGTCACGCACGGTGTCGCCGGAACCACGCGGGCCCTGCACCGTGGAAAAACGCGCGAATACTGGGGTTTTATGCTCAGGCGTGCGCAGGAAACCTGCCTTGGTCAGCGTCGAATGGTCGCCGTAACTCTGGAAATAGCCATGGGCGCCCGTACCACGGGCATGCACGATGCGCTCCGGGATGCGCTCATGGTCGAAGTGCGTGATCTTTTCACGCATGATGAAGTCTTCGAGCAGCGACGGGCCGCGCGCGCCGACTTTCAAGCTGTTCTGGTTATCGGAAATCTTCACGCCTTGGTTGGTGCGCAGGGCCTGGCCAGTCGCGTCAGAGCGGAATTCTTCCAGGGCCTGCAACTTGGCGTTGGTGTTGCCACGGTCCAGGGTATCGGTACCCGCAAGTTCACTCTTGGGCGGGGTGGCTGGCTTCTTGGTACTCATCAGTCAAAACTCCTTATTCAAAGTGGCCAGAGCGGTCCCCGGCTCGTTTGAGCAAAACCCCAGGCACGGCACCTGGGAAATCGAGTTGCTTAAGTAGTGACTGACGCGGTTTTGCACCGTTCCTTTTTTATGACCTTTGATCGCGTTATTGCCAAATGACTGGATGAATACGAAATAAATGCTAAGAAACGCTATACGGACAGGCTAAAATGCGCGCCCGGCTAACCGCTGATCCCTTTTCAATGCGCCCCACAAGGTTCGCTACGTGATCGAGTTTCAAAACGTCCATAAAACCTACCGCGTCGCCGGTAAGGATATTCCCGCCCTGCACCCCACCAGCCTGCGCGTCGAGAACGGCCAGGTGTTTGGCCTGATTGGCCACTCGGGTGCCGGTAAAAGCACCCTGCTGCGCCTGATCAACCGCCTGGAAGAGCCCAGTGGTGGCCAGATCAAGGTGGATGGCGAAGAAGTCACTGCGCTGGACGCCAACGGCCTGCGGCGCTTTCGCCAGCAGGTCGGCATGATCTTCCAGCACTTCAACTTGCTGGCGTCCAAGACCGTGGCCGACAACGTCGCGCTGCCGCTGACGCTCGCCGGCGAACTGTCGCGCAAGGAAATCGACCAGCGTGTGGCTGAGCTGCTCGCCCGCGTCGGCTTGTCGGACCACGCCAAGAAGTACCCGGCGCAGTTGTCCGGCGGCCAGAAACAGCGCGTCGGCATCGCCCGAGCCCTGGCGACCAAGCCAAAAATCCTGCTGTGCGACGAAGCCACCAGCGCCCTCGACCCGCAAACCACGGCGTCGGTCCTGCAACTGCTGGCCGAGATCAACCGCGAGCTGAACCTGACCATCGTGTTGATCACCCATGAAATGGACGTGATCCGCCGCGTATGCGACCAGGTCGCGGTGATGGACGCCGGGGTGATCGTCGAGCAAGGCTCGGTGGCCGACGTGTTCCTGCACCCCAAGCACCCGACCACCAAACGCTTCGTACAAGAAGCCGAACAGGTGGACGAAGGCGAGCAGCGCGACGACTTTGCCCATGTGCCAGGCCGTATCGTGCGCCTGACGTTCCAAGGGGACGCGACCTACGCGCCACTGCTGGGTACCGTCGCACGGGAAACCGGGGTGGACTACAGCATCCTTGCCGGTCGTATCGACCGCATCAAAGACATCCCTTACGGGCAACTGACCCTCGCCGTCACCGGCGGTGACATGGACGCTGCGTTTGCACGCTTCACCGCCGCCGACGTTCACATGGAGGTCCTGCGCTGATGGACGTTTTCCTGAGTTTCTTCGCCAATATCGACTGGTCTGAAATCTGGCTCGCCACCGGCGATACCATGACCATGCTGTTCGGCTCGCTGTTCTTCACCGTGCTGCTGGGCCTGCCCCTGGGCGTGCTGTTGTTCCTGACCAGCCCGCGCCAGCTGTTCGAACAAAAAGGCCTGTACGCGCTGCTGTCGCTGATCGTGAATATCTTGCGCTCGCTACCGTTCATCATCCTGCTGATCGTGATGATTCCATTCACGGTACTGATCACCGGCACGTCGCTGGGTGTCGCCGGCGCGATCCCACCGCTGGTCGTCGGCGCCACGCCATTCTTTGCGCGCCTGGTGGAAACAGCCCTGCGCGAAGTGGACCGTGGCATCATCGAAGCCACCCAGGCCATGGGTGCTACCACCCGCCAGATCATCACCAACGCCCTGTTGCCCGAAGCCCGCCCTGGCATCTTCGCAGCGATTACGGTGACGGCGATTACACTGGTTTCCTACACCGCAATGGCGGGTGTGGTCGGTGCTGGCGGCCTGGGCGACCTGGCAATCCGTTTTGGCTACCAGCGCTTCCAGACCGATGTGATGGTGGTCACCGTGGTGATGCTGTTGATTCTTGTGCAAATTCTGCAAACCGTCGGCGACCGGCTGGTGGTGCATTTTTCTCGTAAATAACGGCCATTGCCGGCACACAGCCGGCAGATGCCCGAACAAGGAGCTTGCTGGATGAAAAAACTACTGGTTGCTTTCGCCGCCGTGGCTGCGTTTTCCGCCCACGCCGAGACCATTACGGTCGCTGCTTCGCCGGTGCCTCACGCCGAAATCCTCGAATTCGTGAAGCCTGCCCTGGCCAAAGAAGGCGTGGACCTGAACGTCAAAGTCTTCACCGACTACGTGCAGCCGAACGTACAGGTGGCTGAAAAGCGCCTGGATGCCAACTTCTTCCAGCACCAGCCATACCTGGATGAATTCAACAAGGCCAAAGGCACTCACCTGGTGAGCGTCGGCGCGGTGCACCTGGAGCCTCTGGGCGCTTACTCCAGCAAGTACAAAAAATTGGCCGACCTGCCTGACGGCGCCAACGTGGTGATTCCGAACGACGCCACCAACGGTGGTCGTGCGCTGTTACTGCTGGCCAAGAACGGCCTGATCACCCTGAAGGACCCGACCAACATCCTGTCGACCATCAAGGACATCACCGGCAACGATAAAAACCTGAAATTCCGCGAACTGGAAGCCGCCACCCTGCCGCGCGTGCTGACCCAAGTCGACCTGGCGCTGATCAACACCAACTACGCCCTGGAAGCCAAGCTGGACCCATCCAAGGATGCCCTGGTGATCGAAGGCAGCGATTCGCCTTACGTGAACATCCTGGTGACCCGCGAAGACAACAAGGATGCGGACGCGGTGAAGAAGCTGGTTGCAGCTCTGCACACGCCTGAAGTGAAGAAGTTCATCGAAGAGAAGTACAAAGGCGCGATCAAGCCGGCGTTCTGATTTCTCCTGATCTGATCGTTCCCACTCTCCGCGTGGGAACGCCTCTCGTGACGCTCTGCGTCACGCTTGGGGACGCAGAGCGTCCCTAACTGCATTCCCACGCAGAGCGTGGGAACGATCATCAGGTGCTCACTTGCGCTGTAGCAACCCCGGCAACTGCGCCACCAGCTTCTGGTTGTTCAACGGCGCACGAATAAACCCACGCTGAGTACCATCCGGGCCGATCAGTGCCAGGTTACCGCTGTGGTCGACGGTGTAGTTCGGCTTGCTGGTATCCGCCGGAATGAAGGGAATGCTCACCGCATTCGAAACCTTCTGCACATCCTCCACATTCGCGCCAGTCAGGCCTTGGAACTGCGGATCAAAGTAACCCAGGTACTGCTTGAGCTGCGCCGGGGTATCGCGGTGCGGATCGACGCTGACCAGGATCACCTGCAACTTATCCACAGCCTCTTGGGGCAGCTCGCTCTTGATCTGGCGAAGCTGGGCGAGGGTGGTTGGGCAGATATCCGGGCAGAAGGTGTAGCCAAAAAACAACAGGCTCCACTTGCCCTTCAACTCGTTGACCACCACCGGCTGGCCTTCCTGATTGGTCATGGTCACCGCTGGCAACTGGCGGCTTTGCGGCAACAGAATGATGCCCGCGTCGATCAGCGCAGTCGGATCGCCCTGGCCTTTGCCCGAGAGCACTTTGTTGACGGTCAGGCCCATGATCAACGCCACCAGGGCCACGAGGATGAAGACGGTTTTTTGAGTTCGAGTCATAGGTTCAACAATAAGTAGTGGTCTACGAGCAGGGCGATAAACAGCAGCAGCAAGTACCAGATAGAGTACTTGAACGTGTTGATCGCCGCGTGCGGCTGGCTGCCACGGTACAACACCCAGGCCCATTGCAGAAAGCGCGCACCCAACACCAGCGCACAGGCCAGGTAGAGCAGCCCGCTCATGTGGATAACGTAGGGCATCAGGCTCACCGCCAGCAGGGCGAAGGTGTACAGCAGGATATGCACCTTGGTGTAGTGCTCGCCATGGGTGACCGGCAGCATCGGGATGTCGGCCTTGGCGTATTCCTCTTTGCGGTGAATGGCCAGGGCCCAGAAGTGTGGCGGCGTCCAGGCGAAGATGATCAGCACTAGCAGCAAGGGTTCGGCACCCACATGCCCGGTGACAGCCACCCAGCCCAGCAGCGGCGGCGCCGCACCGGCCAGACCGCCGATGACGATATTCTGCGGAGTCGCCCGCTTGAGAAAGCCGGTGTAGATCACCGCATAACCCAGCAGCGAAGCCAAGGTCAGCCAGGCCGCCAGCGGGTTGGTGAACGCCAGCAGCAGGGCCAACCCTGCAATCGCCAGGAACAACGCAAACGCTAACGCCGCCATCGGCGAGACACGCCCCTCAGCCATCGGCCGCTTGTGAGTGCGCGCCATCACGGCGTCAATCCGTCGATCCACCACATGATTGACCGCCGCCGCGCCGCCGGCACACAGGGCAATGCCGAGGTTGCCGAACACCAGCACGGTCCAGGGCACCCCGGCGCGGGTGGCGAGGAACATGCCCACCAGCGAGGTGATCAGCATCAGCACCACCACTTTGGGCTTGGTCAGCTCCAGATAGTCACGCCAGATCGCCCGGTCGCGACGTGCGCCGATCACGGTCGCCATGGCAGTTCTCCTTTAAGGGTGATCAGGCCCGACACCTGTTTGCGCGGGATAAAACGCCAACCGAACAGACGCG
The DNA here is from genome assembly GCF_021606625.1 of Pseudomonas sp. PA-4-8C. Taxonomy (NCBI): domain Bacteria; kingdom Pseudomonadati; phylum Pseudomonadota; class Gammaproteobacteria; order Pseudomonadales; family Pseudomonadaceae; genus Pseudomonas; species Pseudomonas sp. PA-4-8C. The sequence goes on along the minus strand of NZ_WKCD01000041.1, from coordinate 19,564 downwards.
GGTGACGCACCCGAACCAGGCTGGTGCGCGCGTGGTAATTGACCAGCACCAGCGTCAACAACAACGTTGCCCCGCCAGCGTTGTGCGCGACTGCCACCGGTAACGGCAGGCCGAACACCACATTGCTCAGCCCCAGGCAGATCTGCGCGGCCAGGGCGATCAACAGCAGACCGGCCAGGCGCGTCATCCCCACTGCCCGCAGTTGCCAGGCCAAACCGAGCAGCACCAGCGTGACCAGCACGGCGCCGACGCGATGCGTCAGGTGAATAGCAGTGCGCGCTTCGCTGTCGAGCTGCCCGCCCAGGTAATTGGGGCCGATGTGCTGGGTCAGGTGAAAGCCATTGGCAAAGTCCGCTGCCGGCCACCATTGGCCATGGCAGGTGGGCAAATCGACACAGGCCACCGCCGCGTAGTTGGAACTGACCCAGCCGCCCAGGGCGATCTGCCCGATCACCAGCACCAGGCCCGCCGTCGCCCAATATTGCAGGCGCTTGGGCACGACCAGCGCCGGCAGTACGCCGGACAGCCGCAGGGTCAGCAGAAACAGCAGGCTCAAGGTCGCAAAGCCGCCCAACAGGTGCCCGGTGACCACTTGCGGCCAGAGCTTCAAGGTCACGGTCCACATGCCAAACGCCGCCTGGGCCAACACCACCGCCAGCAGGAACAGCGGCAGCTTCACTGGCTGGCCCGGATCACGCCGATGACGCCACGAACGCGCCGCCAGCAGCGCGATCAAGAGGCCCAGGCTGCCAGCGAAGTAGCGATGGGTCATCTCGGCCCAGCCTTTGTCGGCCTCCACCGGCGTGTCGGGAAAGTGCAACTCGGCATGGGCCAGTTGGGCTTCGCTTTGGGGCACGCTGATAAAGCCGTAGCAACCCGGCCAGTCCGGGCAGCCGAGGCCGGCGTGGGTCAGGCGGGTATAGGCGCCGAGCAGCACGACAAGCAACGCCAGTAAGGTGGCAAACAGCGCGAGGCGAAATCCAGGCTTGGCCATGACGGTGCCCTTATCCGATGTTCGACAGTTTCAGCAGCAAGCGCAGGTCGTTGAGCAAGTCCTTGCCCTTGACCTTGGCGTCATAGCGCAGCACCAGATTGCCGTGGGGGTCGACGATCCACAGTTGTGCCTCACCAGGCGCGGCAGCGTTCCTGGCAAAGGTCGACACATCCAGCGGGTAGCGCTGCAGCTGTGGATATTCAGCCTTGAGCTTGGCCTCGTATTCGCGGCTCAAAGGTTGCGCGCCGGCCAGGGCATGGCTGGCACGAGACGCATCACGGCCAAGGCTGATCTGCAGCTGGCGCGCCAGGTACACCAGTTGCTGGCAATCGGCAGCGCAGGCGGCGGGGGCGGTGACCAGCAGTTGCCAACGCTGTTCATCGGCCTGCACACCAATGTCGGCGCGGGTCTGGCCGTTGCCGATCAGTTCGCCGTGGTAGCTGCGGCTGTCCGGCACCCAGAACTGCAATTTGTACATAAAGGTGGCCAGCGCCATCGGGCCGATCACCATCATCAGGATCAAAATCAGCTGCCAGCGACCCTTGCGCCGATCAAGCGTGTCAGATGTGCTGGGTGGATTCATGGCCGCTCCCATGGGGCTTCTCCTTTTTGTTATGCCATCCGAGGTAGAGGTAAAGCGCCAGCAACGCCACGGCCATGGCGAACCATTGCACGGCGTAGGCCAGGTGTTTTTCCGGGCCCATGGCGACCACGGGCCAGCTGGTTTCGTAGGTATCGGGGCCCGCTTCGGCACGCAGCTCATAGGCAAAACCGCTGCGCCCCAGTTCGTCCCACAGCGCGGCGGGGTGCAGTGCGGTAAGCAGGCGCGGCCATTGCGTGCTGGCCGGGTCGGCATGCAGTTGGAAGGTCTCGCCGGGGGTGACGTACACCCAGGCGTCGAGGTTCAGCGTCTGTTCAGGGGTAGTAAAGGCGGGCGCGATACGCCGGTCTGGCCAAGGCAGCCAGCCACGATTGAGCAACAGCCACAGGCCGCTGGCCTGATCATGAAAAGGCTGCAGCAGCTCGACACCGGCCTTGCCGTCACGCATGCGGTTATCCAGCAATACGCTGTGTTCACCATCCAGTTGCCCGCGAAGGTGAACGCGACGGAAGGCTGGATCAGCCATGTCATTGAGCTGCGCACTGCTGACCGGCTCGGCGGCGCGGCGCTCGGCATAACGTTCTACCAGCAGTTGCTTTTCGTGCCCACGGGCCAGTTGCCAAAACCCCAGGCCGACCATCAATGGCAGCAACACCAGCACCACCAGCGTCGGCGCGATGCCCGGACGAAAGCGCTGCAGGGCACTGGCTATACTCGATCTCATCGCCCCTCTCCCAATAAGCCCGGAGCCAGACCATGCTCAAAGCCGCCATTGCCCTGATGCTGATCGCGACCGTCGTGAGCCTGTTCAGTGGCTTGTTCTTCCTGGTCAAGGACGAGGGCAACTCCAACCGCCTCGTCACCGCCTTGACCGTGCGTGTCACGCTGGCCGTGATCACCGTGGGCTTGATCGCCTGGGGCTTTTTCAGCGGCCAACTGGTCTCTCATGCGCCGTGGTAAGCGGCGTCACAGCACATAGACAAAGAAAAACAGCCCGATCCACACCACGTCCACAAAGTGCCAATACCAACTGGCCGCCTCGAAACCGAACTGGTGCTCGGCATTGAAATGCCCGCGCAGGATGCGCATCAGCATCACAAACAAAATAATGGTGCCGATGGTCACGTGGGCGCCGTGAAAGCCCGTGAGCATGAAGAACGTCGCGCCGTACACGCCTGAACCCAGGGTAAGGCCCAACTCTTTATAGGCGTGGATGTATTCCTCAGCCTGGAACCCAAGAAACGCCAGGCCCAGCAGCACGGTGATCGCCAGCCAGAGTTTCAGCGCGCCGCGATGGCCTTTGCGCAGGGCATGGTGGGCGATGGTGATGGTCACGCTGGAACTCACCAGCAGGATGGTGTTGACCAACGGCAGGCCCCAGGGGCTGATGGTGCCTTTGGGCGCAGGGTAGAGCTTGGGGTCGGGGTTGTTCAGCAGGGGCCAGGCAAACTCAAAGTTCGGCCACAGCATATGGGCAATGCCCTTGGGCCCTTCGCCCGCCAACCAAGGCCCAGCCCAGACGCGCACGTAGAACAGCGCACCAAAAAAGGCGATGAAGAACATCACCTCCGAAAAGATGAACCACGTCATGCCCCAGCGGAACGAGCGGTCCATCTGCGCGCTGTACAGCCCGGCACGACTTTCCTTGATCACCGCGCCAAACCAGCCAAACAGCATGTAGGCCAGCAGCAAACCGCCGACGAAAAAGATCCACGGCCCGTGGGATTCGGCCCGCGCGGCCTTCAAGTCGTTGAACCACACGGCCAGGCCATACACGGTGACCAGCAGGCCAATCGTGGCAATTATCGGCCATTTGCTTTGCGCCGGTACGTAGTACGTATCATGAGTCGACATGTATTCGCTCTCCTGATTGAGGGGGCAAACAGTAGCTAGCCCCCGGTCCTGACGGCCACGGGCGGCTGGCGCGCAGTGATATCGAACAGCGTGTACGCCAGGGTCAAATGCTTCACATCCTTGGGCATCGCGCGATCGACGATGAAACGTACGGGCATCTCAATGCGCTCACCGGGCTGCAACACTTGCTGGGTGAAGCAAAAGCATTCGGTCTTGTGGAAGTACATCGCCGCCTCGGCCGGGGAAATGCTGGGTATCGCCTGGGCGGTCATCGGCTTATCGGTGGGGTTGTAGGCCACGAACAGCATCTCGTTGACTGCTCCGGGGTTGACCACAATCTCGTCAGCCTTGGAATGAAACTCCCAGACCATGTCGATGGCGTTGGTGGACAGAAACTGCACGCGCACCTGGCGCGAGGGGTCGACCATTTGCTCGCCCTCGTACTGGCCGGCGGTCTTGCCGTTGATGCCGAACGCCTTGCACATCACGTCATAGATCGGCACCAGGGCGAAGCCGAAGGCGAACATCGCCAACACCAAAATCAGCAGGCGGGTGACCAGGCGCTTGAGCGGTACGGAGTCAGCCATGGCGCCCACCTGGCTTTGGACTTTCTGTGGGAGCTGGCTTGCCTGCGATGAGGACCTCAAAGTCGGGAGATTCAGCGCCTGACATACCGCCATCGCGGGCAAGCCCGCTCCCACAGGAGGAGTATAGGGAGGGCTTCATTTGACCTCCGGCGGCGTGGTGAAGGTGTGATACGGCGCGGGCGAGGGCACGCTCCATTCCAGGCCCTCGGCGCCATCCCACGGCTTGGCCGGCGCAGGCGGGCCGCCACGGATGCACTTGATGACAATGAACAGGAAGAAGATCTGCGTGGCGCCGAACATGAAGGCACCGATGGACGAGACCATGTTGAAGTCAGCGAACTGCAGGTTGTAGTCCGGCACCCGACGCGGCATACCGGCCAGCCCCACGAAGTGCATGGGGAAGAACGCCATGTTCATGCCCACGAAAGACAACCAGAAGTGCAGCTTGCCCAGGGTTTCGTCGTACATGTGGCCAGTCCATTTCGGCAGCCAGTAGTAGGCCGAGGCGAAGATCCCGAAGATCGCGCCGGGCACCAGTACGTAATGGAAATGCGCCACCACAAAGTAGGTGTCGTGGTACTGAAAGTCCGCCGGGGCAATCGCCAGCATCAGCCCGGAGAAGCCGCCGATGGTGAACAGGATCACAAAGGCCACCGCAAACAACATCGGCGTCTCGAACGTCAGTGAGCCTTGCCACATGGTGCTGACCCAGTTGAATACCTTCACCCCCGTGGGTACGGCGATCAGCAGGGTGGCGTACATGAAGAACAGCTCACCCACCAGCGGAATGCCCACCACGAACATATGGTGTGCCCACACGATGAATGACAGGAACGCGATGCTCGCGGTGGCGTAGACCATCGAGGTGTAACCGAACAGCGGCTTGCGCGAGAAGGTCGGGATGATCGAGCTGACCGCGCCAAAGGCCGGCAGGATCATGATGTACACCTCGGGATGCCCGAAGAACCAGAACACATGCTGGAACAGCACCGGATCGCCACCACCGGCCGCGCTGAAGAAGCTGGTGCCGAAGTGGATATCCATCAGCATCATGGTCACGCAGCCCGCCAGTACCGGCATCACCGCGATCAGCAGGAACGCGGTGATCAGCCAGGTCCACACGAACAGCGGCATTTTCATCAGGGTCATGCCCGGCGCGCGCAGGTTGAGGATGGTGGCGACCACGTTGATCGCGCCCATGATCGAACTGATGCCCATCAGGTGGATGGCAAAGATAAAGAACGTCACGCTTTCCGGCGCATAGGTGGTGGAGAGCGGGGCGTAAAAGGTCCAGCCGAAGTTCGGCCCGCCGCCGGGCGTGAACAAGGTAGACACCAACAGCAGAAACGCCGCCGGCAGCAGCCAGAAACTGAAATTGTTCATGCGCGGCAGGGCCATGTCCGGCGCGCCGATCATCAGCGGGATCATCCAGTTGGCCAGGCCGACGAACGCCGGCATCACTGCGCCGAACACCATGATCAGGCCGTGCATGGTGGTCATCTGGTTGAAGAACGCCGGCTGCACAATCTGCAGGCCCGGCTGGAACAGCTCGGCGCGGATCACCATGGCGAACGAGCCACCGAGCAGGAACATGGTGAAGGCGAACCACAGGTACATGGTGCCGATGTCTTTGTGGTTGGTGGTCAGCACCCAGCGCATCAGACCCTTGGCGGGGCCGTGGGCATGGTCGGCATGACCATGGTCGATCACAGTGCTCATGGCCGTTCTCCTGCAAGCGAGTGAGCGGGGCGATTCAGGGCATTGGCAATGAAAGTCGTCATTTGCTTTGGGCCTGTTTCAGAGCCAGCACGTCTTTGGGCGTGACCATGTCGCCTTTGTTATTACCCCAGGCGTTACGCTCATAGGTCACCACAGCGGCGATATCCACTTCAGAGAGCTGCTTGCCGAAAGCTGCCATCGCGGTGCCGGGCTTGCCGTGATACACGATGCTCAGATGGTCTTTGGCCGGCCCCGTGGCGATTTTCGAGCCCTTGAGCGCCGGGAACATCGGTGGCAAGCCTTGGCCCTCGGCCTGGTGACAGGCCACGCAGGTGGTGTGATAGACCTTGTCGCCACGAGCCACCAGTTCGTCCAGTGTCCACTCCTTGGAGGTCAGTTCCTTGAGCTTGGCCGCCTCCTCCTTGCGCTCGCCCAGCCAGGTGTCGTAGTCAGCCTTGGACTTGACCTCAACCACGATGGGCATGAAGCCATGGTCCTTGCCACACAGTTCGGCGCACTGGCCACGATAGATGCCGGGCTTCTCGACGCGGGTCCAGGCCTCGTTGACGAAGCCGGGGATGGCGTCGCGCTTGACCGCGAAGGCCGGTACCCACCATGAGTGGATCACATCGGCGGCGGTCACCAGAAAGCGCACCTTGGCACCCACCGGCAATACCAGCGGCTGGTCGACTTCCAGCAGGTAATGTTCGCCCTTGGCGGCCTGGTTATGGATCTGCTCGGCGGGCGTGGCCAGGTTGCTGAAGAACTCCACATCCTGACCCAGGTATTTGTAATGCCACTTCCACTGATAGCCGGTGACCTGGATATCGATATCCGATTCACTGCTGTCGTAGATGTTGATCAGGGTCTTGGTGGCCGGAATGGCCATGGCCACCAGGATGAGCAAGGGCACCACGGTCCAGAGGATCTCCACGGTGGTGCTTTCGTGGAACTTGGCCGCTACCTGGCCCGTGGACCGGCGGTGCAGGATCATCGACCAGAACATCGCGCCAAACACGACGATGCCGATCACCACACAAATCCAGAAAATGGTCATGTGCAGGTCAAACACAGCGTGGCTGACTTCAGTAGCCCCTGGCGCCATATTCGTGGTCCAGGCGGCGTGCGCCTGGCCGAATACCGACCACAACAGGAGGCCCATCCAAACGTGTGGATGTCGCGTCATTGCGGGTTCCCCTTTATGTTTCTTGTTATCCCGCCGGTTTGCACCTGCGGCGAAGGGAGCGGCTTCCATACTGCTTACAACCGCCAAGCCTTGCCTGCGTCATGCAGTTGGGCGTCATCAGCTAATTGCGTACAAAATCGAGTATAGACAGCCGTAGCAACCCCGCAATGTGTGGGGGCAAATGAATAGAAACAGACAGACGGAGCCCGTAAAATGGGCGGCGGAATCGTTTATCCGACGAACGATGGCATTTCGATATAACCCCTGCCTATAACCATGAAATAATTATGACAAATGCGTCTTAGGCGCTCGTATAAACGAACTACCTTATCTTCTCCCTTTTCCTACGCCTGCTTCACTGGAGCCCTCATGAACACCGCCGCATTGCGCGAGCAGATTTCCCGTGCCCATCAACACGAAGCCACCACCGGCCAACTTGCCATTCAGCTGGAACAACAATTGCCGCACCTGCACTCGGCCATTTCTCTGGCAGACGGTGATCGCAACATCGTCATGACGCGCTTTGTGACTGCCTACATCGACCTGGTTCCTGATTTGCTCGACGCTGCCAATGACGTGGCCCGTGAGGCCGGGATTGAAAGCCAGATCAAACCAGTACTGAAAATCGCTGAACATTTCTTCCTGCAGCCGCCAGCGATTCTGGCCGGCCACGACGGCCTTGATGGCCTGCTGGATGAGGCCTACCTGGCGCATCGCCTGGTCGAAGAAGTAAACGATCTGTATATCAAGCATTTTGGCCAGCCGTTGATTCCAGCGGATACCACCGTGGCCAACGTGATCGCCCATCAACTGATCGGTGAAGACTTCGCCAATCAATTGGATGAAGCCGTGCATCTGGCGGTGGATGAGATGCTTAACGAGGAAAGCTTTGCGCTGGAGTCGGTCGAGGCCTATCGCGAACAGCTCAAGAGCCCGCAGACCGAAGCGTCCTGGAAGCGCTGGCCATGCCTGTCGCGCCAGCTTGGGGTTGAGCTGTCGCTGGATCAGCCTGCGTAGACTTCAGATCCGATAGGGATCCAATGTGGGAGCCGGGCAAGCCCGGCTCCCACAGTTTTTTGAGGGGTCAGGCAGGCGCTGAGCCGATCCCCACTGTCGTTCGCACCCGACCTTCCAGCCGACGCTTCAACCCACGCGCCTCGATCACCAACGTCGAGCCCTTGGCTGCATTGGCCCGGCCCCATTCTTCCAGCAACTCCAGGCAAGAGTGGTCGATGTAACTCAAGTTACTCAGCGGCACATGCAAGGTGGTCCCCGCAGGCACCGCCGACAGCACCTGAGTCAACGCCGGCACCTTCAGAAAGGTCGCCGCCCCCGTCAAACGCAGCTCCATTTCACCTTCCTGAGGCAGGTCAACAAGGCTGACTTTAAGACGCGACGCCTTGAACGCCAACTTCACCAGCGTCAGCCCAAAGCCCACCAGCACGCCGGTCAGCAAATCGGTAAAGATGATTGCCAGCGCGGTGGCCGCATAGGTGAACATCGGCATCCGACCATAGCGCCCCAGCGCCTTGAACGCCTTGACGTCTACCAGCTTGATGCCGGTGTACACCAGCACACCCGCCAGGCTCGCGACCGGAATGCTCTGCAGCACGCTCGACAGCAAGAGCACGAAACCCAGCAGCCACAGGCCATGGAACATCGCCGACAGACGCGTGGTAGCACCCGCTTGGACGTTCGCCGAGCTGCGTACGATCACGCCAGTCATTGGCAAGGCGCCAACCAGGCCGCAAAGCATGTTGCCTACACCTTGGGCCGACAATTCCTTATCGAAGTCGGAACGTTGACCACTGTGCATGCGGTCCACCGCTGCGGCAGACAGCAGGGTTTCGGCACTGGCAATAAACGCCACGGCGAACGCCGCGATCAGCAGCTGTGGGTCAGCCAGGTTCAGCAGGTCGCTGGGGCGCAGCCAGTCGATAGCGTCCGCCAGGTTTTCCGGAACTTCCACGCGCTTGACCTGCAGCGCCAGGACCAGGCTGGCGACGGTCGCCAGGCCCACGCCAAGCAGCGCACCGGGCACAAACCGTAGTGGTTGCGGGCGGAATTTGTCCCACAGGTACATCACCAACATCGTCGACAAGCCGAGTACGCCAGCCTGCCAGCCGAGCCCGCCGCCGAAGGTAGGAATCGCTTCAGCCAGCGCTGCCGGGAAGCCTGCCAGGTTATCCAGCCCTGACGGCTTGGGCGCGCCGTCGAGCATCACATGGATCTGCGACAGCACGATCAACACGCCAATCCCGGCCAACATGCCGTAGACCACCGCTGGCGCGGTGACGCGAAACCAGCAGCCCAGGCGCAAACGCCCGGCCACCAATTGCAGGAAGCCGGCCAGCAACAGGATCGGCCCCAGCATCAGCATGCCGTGCTGGCGTACCAGTTCGAACACCAACACCGCCAGACCTGCCGCCGGGCCGCTGACCTGCAGCGGCGAGCCGGCCAGCCAGCCCACCACCAGGCCGCCGATGATGCCAGTGATCAGGCCCTTGGCCGGCGGCATGCCGGACGCAATCGCGATGCCCATGCACAGTGGCAAGGCGACCAGAAAAACAACCACCGAGGCGAGCAGCTCCCGTGGCAATACAGCTTTCAATTGAGCAGCACGCATGATGACTCTCCCGAGGCATTCGCCGGGCGCGGTAAAGCCTGGCTGCATCCATGGCAGCCACCGCATTACCCGGCAGGGAAGTGTTTTAGAAGCGCGCTTTAGGCGTCGCTGAAGGGATCGGCTCGGTGCCGTTCAGCGGTCGGAACGCCGCTTTGTCCGCATCGTAGGCCCGTATTTCGCTGGTCTCGATGTTGTAGATCCAACCATGGATAAACAAATGACCATTGGCCATGCGCGAAGCCACGGAAGGGTGGGTGCGCAAGTGTTGCAGTTGGGCGATGACGTTTTCTTCGGTCAGCACCGCCATGCTCTCGCCTTCGTTGGCGCAGTCGCAGTTGTCATGGACCATGGTCTTGGCGACCTCGGCGTGACGCAGCCAGGCCTTGACCGTTGGCATCTTTTCCAGGCTGTCGGGGTTGAGCACGGCACGCATGGCGCCGCAGTCCGAATGCCCGCACACGATGATGTGCTGTACGCCAAGGGCGAGCACCGCGTACTCGATAGCGGTGGAAACACCGCCGTTCATCTGGCCGTAGGGCGGCACCACGTTGCCGACGTTACGGGTCACGAACAGGTCGCCTGGGGAGCTTTGAGTGATCAGCTCGGGCACGATGCGCGAGTCGGCGCAGGTGATGAACATTGCCCGTGGGCTCTGGGCAGTGGCGAGTTTCTTGAAGAGTTCTTCCTGCTGGGGGAAGACGTCGTGATGGAAATGCAAAAAGCCGTCAACGATATGCTGCAGCGCTGCATCGGCGGATTCCGCCACCTGAGGGGCTGAAGCCGACGCAGCCAACGGCTGTTTATCCTTGTCACTCATGATTCATCCTCTTGATCAATGCAGGGGAGGGTTCAGGTCAGTTCGACGCCATGGCGGTGAAATAGTTGTAAAACAAGCACCGGCCAGGCCGCCGACTCATCAGTCACTCGCTGAACAAGGTAACCGCCGAAACTTAACTCAAACTGAATGAACCGCTCTAGAACGCGGGTTTCAGTGATGTCAAAACGCGACTATTGCTACAGCAAAGGTGCACGTCTGTCCCTCATTCTACAACAAAGCCATCTGCCTGCCCGGTGGGCAAAACGCCGTGCAATCGAGGTTGAACCCTTCCCGCCGATTCAGCCCCAGGCGTTTGATTGCCTTGGTGAACCGCTGCGCCAGCAAATCGGCAAACGGCCCCTCACCGCGCATGCGCACGCCAAACCGGCTGTCATACACCTCACCCCCGCGTACCTGGCGCACCAGGCTCATCACATGGGCCGCTCGCTGGGGGTAATGGGCCACCAGCCACTCCTCGAACAACGGCGCCACCTCCAACGGCAGGCGCAGCATCATATACGCCGCGCTTTGTGCGCCGGCCGCGTGAGCTTCGGTAAGCAGGCTCTCCAGCTCGCTGTCGTTGATCATCGGGATCATTGGCGAGCACAGCACGCCCACCGGGATACCCGCGTCGCGCATTACCCGAATCGCCCGCAGCCGCGCCTTGGGCGCTGCCGTGCGCGGTTCCAGGATGCGCTTGAGCTCGTCGTCCAGGCTGGTGAGGCTGATCATCACCGCCACCAGGCGCTGGCGGGCCAACTCGGTCAGCAAGTCGAGGTCACGCAGGATCAACGAACCCTTGGTGATGATGGTCACCGGGTGCCGGTAGCGCAGCAGTACCTCAAGGGTTTGCCGGGTAATCCGGTATTCACGCTCGATTGGCTGGTACGGATCGGTATTGGAGCCCAGGTTGATCGGTGCGCACACGTAGCCCGGCTTGGACAACTGCTGCTCCAGCACATCAGCCGCGTTGCTCTTGGCAATCAATTTGGTTTCAAAGTCCAGCCCGGGCGACATGTCCCAATAGGCATGGCTGGGCCGCGCATAGCAGTAGATGCAGCCGTGCTAGATTATACGTACCGATAGGTTACTGAGCTTGCCGCGATGCCTTTATGCTTTTCATACGTTCGCTTCTCTACTCAAAAACAGAAGGACGGTAATTCCGAAACCCGGCAGACCGAGCGAATTGACTCCTTTGTCAGTAGGTACAACCTCACGATTGATACCAGACTTGAGGATCACGGTATCAGTAGCTTCCGTGGGGCTAACGCTAAAAAAGGTCAGCTATCGGTATTCCTCCAGCGGGTGCGTGATGGGGAGATTCCAAATGGCAGCTACCTATTAATTGAAAATTGGGACCGCCTATCACGTCAGGTACTCGATGCGTCTATAGAGATGTTTTCTGACCTGATCCGATCCGGTATCAAGATAGCCGTATTGGACGAAGACACGGTTTACGACGATCTCACCAGTAACAGCTTCATCCGAGCGATTGTGCAATTTGAAAGGGCTCACTCAGAAAGCTTACGCAAATCGGATATGTCGAAGGCGTCGTGGAGCGCCAAGCACAAGAAAATGGCGGAAGGCACGATAGCCACAGAGAAATGTCCCCAGTGGCTGATTGTGGAGGATAAGGTGTGGATCAAGCGTGAAGATATTTGCCTGCACATTGAAACAATGTTTTCTCTCGCTCAGACCTATGGAGTGGCAGAAACGGGAAGACGCCTCAACGCTCAGTTTGGCACCAGCTATAAGACCCACCAGATTCAATACTTGTTACGCAATCGGCGTCTGCTAGGCGAGCACTCCCCGGTGGAACTCAGCAAGGAGCACGGCAAAAATGTTCCTACCGGGCAAGTGCTGGAACATTACTACCCGCAGGTAATCCCTCCAGCTACGTTTGAAGAAGTGCAGACGATACTAAAGAGTCGAAAGCCGTTTTCAGGCAGGCAGGACGCCACCAACCTCAATATTTTCCGCAACCTTCTGGTGTGTGCTGAATGTGGCGGGAGTACTCGGTTTATGCTCAGGAGTGGTAAAGAGTTCTACTACTGCACGGCATCAATGACAGGTGGCTGTGTTGACGATCAGATCAGGTCGATCCGGGGGGAATTCCTTCGCCGTGTATTGTTTAAATTTGAGCATTGGACTGCGATCCGTGACTACATAGCTGCTGGCTCAGATGTGCTGAAGACGCTGAAAAAAGAAGAAACCGTCGCCGTTGCAAAACTGAACAGATTAGAAGTTAGGGCAGACGGGTTGAAGAACAAACACGCTGCTGAAGATGACGAGGACAAAGCTGAAACCTACGTCGGCCTGCTCACTGACACCCGGAAAGCAATTGCTACAGCTAAAGCTGATATTGATCGTATCAAGCTAGAGCTTGCCAGCCTGGATGGGGCATTTGCCCTTAGCGACAGCAACGTTGATTCCTTTGAATCAATGCTGACCTCTGACAGTGAACAAGCCCGCACCGACCGACAGCGGTTGAACAGATACTTGCGGGGAATATTCCTAAAGCTTGAGCTTCACTTCCCTACACGCAAGTTGGTGACACAGCCCATACCTGCTTTGGCGAACAGAATTAGCCCGGTTGTGGCCTATATCGAGCAGCCGAAAGATAATCGTACAGGCGACGACTACGGACACCACACCTGGATTACCAAAGATAAACAGACGCTGATTATCAGGAGTATCAAAGCTCGCCTGCGCAGGGCGGGCATATCCTCGCCAACCTTTGAGCTAGTGAAACCAATCTACGACGACGTTGCTCTTTCCCTCCTTCCTAAGAGGAAGCCTCAGTGCAAGAATCGTCCAAAGCTGGCTGACCTTCCAGAAGAATTAAAAGATGTAGTTTGGAAGGCTCCAGACCTATTCCTAAAGTAAAAGGCTGTCCCACGAGCTTTTAGGCGGAGAGAATCCGGTATCTATGCGGCATTTTAGGGTATTCCAGCGACGATCTCTAAAAAGAGCTACTCGTGTAGCCCCTGATACCTACACCTCGACTAGATGCAAGAAAAGCTCGTAGCAGGACTGATGCCACGATACTTATTAGTCACTGAAAGAGAGTCTGGGCCTTGTGGAAATTCGTTGCCCCCAAGATCGTGTATTGAAGAACGCGGAATACGCGGGTTTACAGCTGTTCCCTTCAGCTTTTCAAATTGGAGAATCACCGAAATGCTAAGCAAATGGCTTCCCCTCTCCATTTTTAGTTGACAGTAGCCGAAAATAGTTTAAACTTGGTGTCACAGGTTTTTAAACATCGCTCCGGCAAATGGTGATCATTCGAAAGAAGACAGATATTTACTCAACGACGAAACATCTTCGTTAATGTCACGCTCTCGATTATCTAAATGCCGCCCAGTGCGGTTTTTTAATGCCTGCAAATTGGCTGACCACCACTGACGGTTATCGCAAGACCATGAGTAAAGCTTATGACTATTGCAAAAACGCAAGAACCAACAAAAGGCACGGTTATGTAAACAGCTGAATTTTTTAGATTCCTCCCTGCGGAGATAGCTGAGAGCACATGCCGACCTTGTCGGTTTTTTTACGCCCAGAGATTAGCGGAGGAAATATTTAAATGAATGAGTTACAAGAACAGGCTCGACTTCTAAAGCAGCAAGGCTATACCAACCCACAGATTGTTACTGCACTGCCAGGCATCAAGCTTGACTGGCTGAAACGTAATCTTCCTAACGTAGCTAAGGTAAGCAATGAAGCTGCTGACGAGGCTACATGCATGAAGGTTGCAGGTAGCTCGTACAAGGAAATTGTGCAGGCCCTATCAGGCGCAGGAATTACAGAGCACTGGTGCAAGGTAAATCTTAAAGATGTACAAAAAAACAAAGCTGAAGCTGATCTAATTCAGTCAATCATTCAGGAAGCTACGAAGCCTGAAGGGGTGACAAACTTTACCCTAAAAGGACTGGTGCTTAATTCAAGCAAAGCGGATAAAGCCACTGACTTCAAATACATCTCCTCACTCAAAAGCAAAGCCAAGCGACTTGATGAAAAATGTCTATTTCGACCTTCATGGCTAGCACCCAACCAAGCCTTGGCGAGTAGGGATTCAATGTACGACAAAGCGAACATTGCCTTTGAAAGATTGCAGGAGTTGGCATGGGAGCATGCGATTCAGTTTGGTGTCACCCAACAGTCTGCCTTGATGGAAATTGTAAACCTGTCCAATGCATGGCTATACGAAGAATCTATCGAGCGACGACTTGAAAGGCACAACACCGTAGCAGAGGTGCTGACCCGCCAAGTGGTGCAGATTGAAAGCGCAGAGATCATACCGCACGGATCACTCTGCGTCAGTTGGTTAGAGCAAGATGGCGGTGCTGATAGAGTTTACGATACGCACTGCATTTAAAAGTGGCACCTGCACTTGTCACCAAAAATCCCCACTAGTACTTATGGGGAGAAAAGTGCAAAAGGTGCACCTAGCATAGCCACAACAAAAATTAAATCCCAACAGGAAAGGAGAGTTGAAAAATGACATAACCGATATAGCTGTATCAAATAGCTAGAAATGTTCACGCAAACCCAAGACCCGACAAGCACTGAATGAATTCAGCGCCTTATGCTGTCAGCATACAAAGGGCGTCGTAGGTTTAAAAGGAACACAAAATGACTAATTAATTTATGATGATAAAGGTACATAACAAATGAAAAATCTAACACTGAACGTCTACACATATGAAGTAAGCCCACCACACAAAACAACTATTACATTGCCAGACTATTTGTTCGAAATATTCGCGATCAGTAAAGGTGGAGCGGCAGCAGCTCTAGACTGGATTCAAGACGAGTTAGAACATAATCCAAAAAAATACGAAGTAGATACGAGTCAGCAAGTACGTAAAACAATTACCTTATTGCTTACGATTCCATCACTTGCCGCATAAAGCTTAAGCAAGGAAAGAGAGGAAGGGTTTTCCTTCCTTTTTTATTCATTGAGTCGGTATCAATGTTTATTTATCACGTAAGGATAAGTGAAGATTGTTGCTGGTTCATCCTAAAACTCAACACTTGGATCGTTTTGATGGCCTTACGGTAGAGCGGCTGATGGGCCTTGGGATAAAGAAAGCTTAGGAAGCTTCGTGGTGGCATATGCGTTAAATAATGCCATTGCCGAACTCATACCTTTGGGAGGATGAAAGTACACCAAAGTTTTTTCTTGCCTTTGTTTCCTCCAGGTTCCCACAGCACTTCCCCGCTAATATCCGTTGGAATTCGATATACAATTTTCGTAGGCATTGTGACAAGTGGGTTGACGGACTTGAAATAGATACCGTAGCCCCGCTGCATTACGGTTTCAGTCGTATCATACCGAAGCTCTCTACCATCACTGGTTTTAATGATTAGACTCCCTTCGCTTGGCAGACGACCTTCAGAGTCTAGATTCTTAAATCGTGCATCAATTACAACGAATTGAGAGTCGGCCCAATGTTCTGGTTCCGAGTAAGAATTTGAAGTGCCCACGGACTTGCTGACCTTGCAGCTTTCACGCTTTATCTGGAAATTACCAAATTTAGCATCCTCAACCAAAGCCAAAGCATTGATAAACTTCTCAATCATTTCAACGTTGGAGGTGTCTGGAGATTTAGACAATGCTTGAATTGAACAAATAGATTTTCTCGTAGTAAAGTTCGTGTATTCTGATTCTTTGCTCAGGTATTTTTGCATAACCTCCTTGTTGAGTGACTCATTGTAGCTGAGGTAGCCACGAAGATAATCAACTTGTGCGACTTCTAGTTTTTTCTTTATGGCGTCTAATTTAGTGAAGAATGGAGTCTCACCAAAGCTAATTTTCATGTCAGTAATGATAGAGTCTTTGCCTAGCAAGTAACGTAATGACGACGAAAGCGCTAAGTGACCAGTAAGGTCGTTTATGGCTTTCTTATCTTCAGCTGTGGTCGAGGCTGGTAGGTAGCTGTTATATGATGAACATGTTTCATCTGAAAACGGCTTGAATTTGGCATCGCTCGCCCCTGCCCCAAAGCTAACAAGAAACGCGACAGATGCGATTGTAAAAATTCCGCCTTTGTTAGCAAGCCGCATCAGTTATAGACCCTTGGCATTGGTAAGTTTTTTCAGTTCGTCATAGATGCCGCTCAGAACGAGCCAGAATCCTGCAATCACGGCACCAACCACGAAGCCGCCAAGCCCACCAAACATCCCGTACGTGATAAACCCTGCATAGGTCACGATGGCGATTGCCAAATAGCAGAGGTAGTCGTTTAGGCGAATGATTCCATCTTTCATCTAATGCAGTCCTTTTGAGATTGATCGCATCAGATTGCCACCACTGCGAGCGTTGCGGCAAGACTTACCTTCTGTGGTCATTTGGCTACACCCTAGCGACCACTTGTCGGTGAATACGATCAAGTCCTCAAAATTGTATTCAATAGGGTTGCATTGAATAATGAATACGTAGACAATGGCTACATCTAGAGGCAAATGAATACAGGGGAAGGGAAATGGCTAATGTAGGTTACGTCCGCGTTTCATCGGTTGATCAGAACACAGCTCGTCAGTTGGACGGTTTGACGTTAGACAAGGTGTTCACTGACAAGGTGAGCGGCGCCACTACAGACCGCCCCCAGCTTCAAGCCATGCTTGAGTACGTGAGGGAAGGTGACACTATCGTCGTCCACTCAATTGACCGACTGGCCCGCTCCCTAGCGGATCTGCTGACGCTGGTGGAAGACCTGACAAACAAAGGTATCCACATCCGCTTCCATAAAGAGCAACTTGAGTTCACTGGCGAGAACAGTCCGATACAGAAGCTTATGCTGTCTATGATGGGCAGCTTCGCAGAGTTTGAACGCTGCATGATCAAGGAGCGCCAGCGGGAAGGGATCGCTAAAGCTAAATCCGATGGCAAGTACAAAGGCCGTATTAAATCTATCGATGATGCTCAGATCCGTGGCGCTGTCGCTGGTGGACTGAGCTTTAGGAAGGCGGCTGAAAGTCTTGGTGTGTCACTGAGTACGGTTCAGCGAGCGATGAAGGCCACCGAAGCATAAGGATAAGTACCCTTGAAAACCGTCTTTGATGGGCGGTTTCATGCCCTCTGAGGCGTTCTAGCGATTCTTCCGTCTGTGAGTCAGGGGTAGCCGGTGAGCCACCCCCAACCCTCAGATATTCGACATTCTTAGAGTGGTATCCGAACGCACTTATATTATCGTCTTAGCCGATCAGCCCACGCGCTGAGAGCTTCACGGTTTGAGTTTGGGAACCCTATCCAGCCGGTAAAAGTTGTAGTCATCGATTGATTCCGGCCCGTGCCCTCGTTCAAATTCTATATCCCAGCTAAATTCGATCTTGGCAGGCCCTACAAGATATCCAGAGGGTACTGTCTGGTGGTGCTCGGGAGTCTGTAGTTCATAACCTGGCTCACGACCGCGTATGACGCCGGCCAGAGTTTGGCGAAGTACTATCAAAAATTCATGATGCTTGAGTTTTTCCAGTAGCTCAGCTTGATCGGATTTCTCATGACCCTCGATTTCATATTTGTAGTAACACGTAGCCTTTTTATCATCGATCATGCGGCAGCCTCCTGATGGGTAGTGGGGGGAGCCTAGACCACCAAAAAGATATTTGTCCTGCGTGCCAGCATCATTTGTTGATCTGTATCGGTACGAATTGTTGAGTACGGCCAACCATGCTCACAACCGCGATACGGGTTGATGGACCGATCAAACGGCAAGTCCGGCGAGTTGTTGCGGGTGATGATGGTCTTGGCCGTTTCGATACGCACTTCGGTGCCTTGGGTCGGCGGCACTTCCTGGTACCAACCGTCGTCCTCAGCCACGCTGACGGTGGGTGCAAACCGATTGTGCAGGTTGGTGGCCGTACCCCGGCCACGGGGCGGCAGCGCAGTAGACATGAAAACGCCTCGATACTGTTTTTATATACAGTATCGAGGCGCGAGGTTTCTGACCAGTGCCGTTGGGCGGCCAGCGAACTTATCAGTGCTTTTGCGTCACCTGGCCCAAGTCATCGCCCGAGGTGGTGTGCAGATCGTTTTTGCGCAGATCCGCCACATCGCTGGCCTTGACCGGCGCGCCCTGGTTGCCCCAGCTGCCACGGATAAAACTCACCACATCCGCCACTTCCTGGTCCGACAGACGCCAGGCGAACGCCGGCATGGTGAAGGTTGACGGCGCCGCATGGGTGGCCGGCAAGGTGCCGCCGTTCAACACAATGTTGATCAACGACGTGGCATCTGCCGTCTGCAACACCGGGTTGCCCGCCAGCGCCGGGAATACCCGCGTATAGCCATGGCCATCGGTACGGTGGCAAGCCGCGCAGTTGTCGATATACACCGACGCACCGGGCTTGCTGTCATCGCCCTTCCACAGCGCTTGTGCTACCTGCTTGTCGTACTGGTGCGGCTGGTCCTTGGGATCGACCGCCGGCAGGCTCTTGAGGTAGCGGGCGATAGCGGTCAGGTCCTCTTGGGACATGTACTGCATGCTGTGCACAACCACATCACTCATGCCGCCGAATACCGCGCTACGGTCGCTGCGACCGGTCTTGAGGAACTGCACCAGTTGCTCCTCGCTCCAGCTGCCGAGGCCGTCCTTGTGGTCGCCGCGCAGGCTTTTGGCAATCCAGCCTTCCAACGGCGCACTGCCAGACAGGAAGGCGCTGCCGTCCGTGGCACTCAGGGCTTTTTCCTGCATGGTCAGGGCGCGCGGCGTATGGCAGGCGCCGCAATGCCCGAGACCTTCCACCAGGTAGGCGCCGCGATCGATCATCGGGTCGGCGGCGGCTTGCGGCTGATGCGCCTCGACCGCCGGGGCAAACATCCAGCGCCAGGCCGCCAGCGGCCAACGCATGCTCAGGGGCCAGGGAATATCGCTGTCCTTGTTTTCTTGGGCGACCGGTTCGACGCCCTTCATGAAGTACGCGTACAACGCTTGCATATCGCTGTCGCTGACACGTGCGTAAGACGGGTAGGGCATCGCCGGGTAAAGCGTACTACCGTTCTTAGCGACGCCATGGCGCACGGCCTTGTCGAAATCCTCAAAGCTGTAGTCGCCCAGGCCGGTCTTGTCCGGGGTGATGTTGGTGGAATAGATCACGCCAATCGGTGTTTCCATCGGCAGGCCGCCAGCGAAGGGCATGTCTCTTATACACATTTCCGAGCCCACGAGACTGTCGCTG
>NZ_WKCD01000409.1:0-3304 GCF_021606625.1 Pseudomonas sp. PA-4-8C | reverse complement strand
GTCTGTCGGCCCCCGCCCCCCCTTTGAGGCGATTGGCAACATGATTACCGATAAGTGTGTCGTCGCCCTTACCGCCCACTGCATTTTCCAGCGTGACGCCCTTGGCAACGGAAACGTTACCTTTCAACGCCCCTACATCCGAAAAGGACTCGGCATTGAGGTTGATTTTCTGATGGTGTGAATACCCAGAGAAATCCAATGTGTCATTACCACCACCATCCCACACACAGAAAATGGGTGTGTCGTTAGCCGACTTCAAACTATAGGCTTCACGGTTTGTATTGGAATTAAATCCATACGTCGTATCGGTATTACGCGTTTTAGTATTCGGCCCATAGAGTTTCTGAACGGCCGATATATCATCCATCATCGGCGCAGAGGGGTTCAATGATTTGAAATCATGTCCCGGCTGGTTTTTTTCCGAATAGTAACTCATCACAGAACGCGCTCGAGTATCCCCGGCATACGCTGCGTCCCGTCCATAGTTACCAGAGCCATCATAGTCCCCCGGGTGTTCCAGCCCAATGGTGTGGCCTATTTCGTGAACTAGAACTTCGCGAAAATAATGACCCCGTGGAGGGTTTGCACCTGCATTCGCTGTTCCGACATTTGCGAAAGTTTGACTCATATAGCGGTTGGGGAGTGAGGCCATACCCCCAGAGGTTCCGTGCATCTCATTGATATCTATATGGCCGTCAGCCCCCTGCCTTTTTTCAGTGAATGTGACGTTAGCGACATCCTGCCAGGATTGCAGTGCCTGCCTGGCTTGATCTGCCTGCTGTGGGGTAAAGCCCTTGGAAACACGATAGGACAACGTGGTTTTGCCATCACCGTTACTGTCATGAAACTTGAAACCGCTGCGGGTGATATGTTTCCCGGCCTGTTCCGTAGTGAAGACGGTTTTTTTGCTGTTTAGTGTATATACCTGCGTAGGGCCCTCCGGGCTGATGCCACTCCTCGGATCTGGCACCTGCCCTGCATTAGAATTCGTTGCGGTTGGTCCTGGCACTCTCATAAACCAAAGTCCTCATAAAAATCAGACTCGAACGGTAAAACAACATATTCGAGATACCGATTTCCGCCCAACAAGAGCAGCAGTAGTTATCGGCACCCCCTTAAATTCGCATGCTAAAGGTAATCACGCCAGCGACCAATTAATTCACCAGGACACATTCTAAAATTTAAAAACATTTTAGACTTACAACCGAAAAAACCTGAAACCTCAAAACTCAAATCGCTGTTCAAAAAAATTACAACCCATTGATATACAAGAGATAAAAATACTAAAACAAACTAAAAAATATATTTATTGCAAAGCATAACTCACAACCAGACAAAACCTGAGACGCAATTGAATATGCATCCGCCCTCATATTTTTCACGTCCCCCAGGCGACTACCAACTTGAATGGCGAACAATAGAATAGAACATGAAGGAAAAAATCAGCATTCCACATACAGCGACTTCCGTCTGCCGCACATGAGTCATTCAATGCACTGCAACAGGCGATCAGTCCGACACCTCTGAAACGGGAACATGAATAACGCACAGGCAATAAACCCAGTGAGTGAGTCAACGGGAGTTTTGAATAACTGAAAAAACCGGAAGGCATCACCAACCCCTGATAGTTTGGTGAAAAAAACACGACATGAACGTGGCTTGAAAGTAGCCATGCTCACTTGATAAGCAGGCACGCAGCGCCACACGCGTATACGGTCAGAAGTAAGAGAAAGGTTCCAGTGCAATCGTGGGGTTCCCTGGACTGAGAACCCCACGGGAGGTCGTTGCCTGGCACACAGACGCCTGCCTGGGCAGGCTTGTCGGGGGGGTTAGCGAATAGTGACTGGGCTCACCTGAATATCGACCACACTTTTTTTATGAACCCCTTGAATGATGAAAAAATTTTCCCGATAAACCCTCCTCCAGGCCGTGGAGTCGGGACGGGCGAAGGGGCGGGCTCAGGCGTGGGTTCAGGTTCAGTCGGCTCTGAAGTAGGGGTCGGCACGGGATCCGACACAGGCACCACAGTGGGTTCAGGCGTTGGCGTCACTGTCGGCGCCTGACCGTTCCAGATCACATCCGCCTGTTTGATCTGGCTTTGGCTGGCAACCAGTAGATCCGCCGTACCATTTCCCGTTGTGTCCACCGCCAACGTGAAACGGCCGGTTTTCGCGTCTTGGCCGAGCACGGCCTCGCCCGCCTTGCCGCTGAATTTCTCGACGAAGCTCAGCGACTTGAGCCCCGCCTCCTGAACAACACCGGTCAGGTCGATCTTGTCGCTCCCGCTCTGGAAGTCCTGGATGATGTCCGGTGCCTGCGGCGTTGAATCGCTGGCGCGGCGGTAAACAAACGTGTCTGCTCCAGCTCCGCCGTGCAGCTTATCGGCCCCCTTGCCGCCCGTGAGCCGATTGTTGCCCTCGTTCCCCGTCAAGGTATCGTTGCCTGTACCGCCAATGGCGTTTTCCACACTCACACCCTTGGCAATCGACACATTTCCTCGCAAGCCCCCCACGTCCGAGAATGACTCAGCCTTGAGGTTGATGGTTTGGTTCTGGGTGAACCCGGAGAAGTCGAGCGTGTCATTACCTCCACCGTCCCAGACGGTGAAGATCGGCTTGTCGCTCCCCTGCTTGAGGCTATAAGCCTCCCGGCCTGAATTGGAATTGAAGCCGTAGGTGGTGTCGGTATTCCGGGTTTTGGTGTTGGCGCCGTAGAGCCGCTGGGCGGCGGCGATATCGTCCATCATCGGGGCACCCGGGCTGCGCCCGGCAAAATTGTGCCCCGGCTGATGAGTCTCCGTCCAATAGCTCATGACACTGCGAGCCTTGGTGTCCTGGGCATATTCGGCAGCCCGATCGTAATTGAAACCCTGGCCGTCGTATTTACCTGGATGACTCAGCCCCAGGGTATGCCCCAATTCATGGATCAATAAGCCCAGGAAGTGACTGCCCATCGCCGGGTTTTGCCCACCCTGGGTGCCTATATTGGCCTGGACGTTCGAATTATATTTGTTGGGCAACCCCGCGACGCCTGCCGAACCCGGAACACCCTTGATGCTTATTGTGCCATCCGTGTTCGGGCCATTTTCAACAAATTCGATATTAGCAACATCCGCCCAGTACTGAAGGGCTTGCCTGGCCCGTTCTTTCTGAGCCGCATTGAAGCCGCCCGCAAAGTTATAACCCACGACGATTTTTCCATCATTGTTGCGATCATGAAACTTGAAGCCACCGCGGGTGATGTGTTTCGCGGCCTGATCCGTGGTGAAAGATTTTTTATTGTTGGCCCAGAGAACAACTTGGTG
>NZ_WKCD01000408.1:0-3318 GCF_021606625.1 Pseudomonas sp. PA-4-8C | reverse complement strand
GATCCGCACCCAACAGCGCGAGGCCTACCAACTGCTGCAAGAGGCAGGCTGGAAGATTGTTGACGACAAAATGGTCGACAGCACCGGCAAGCCCGTGACCATCGAGTTCATGCTGGCCCAGACCGAGTTCGAGCGCATCCTCCTGCCGTTCAAGCGCAACCTGGCAGACCTGGGCATCGACCTGGTAATTCGTCGCGTGGACGTCTCACAGTTCGTCAACCGCCTGCGCTCGCGCGACTTCGACATGCTGGTGGGCAGCTTCCCGCAATCCACCTCGCCGGGTAACGAGCAGCGCGAGTTCTGGAAATCCTCCAGCGCCGACAAGCCCGGCAGCCGCAACTACATGGGCCTCAAGGACCCCGCCGTCGACCAGTTGGTGGAGGAGTTGATCGACGCCGGTTCGCGCCAAAGTCTGATCGCCCACGCCAGGGCGCTGGATCGTGTGCTGCAGTTTGGTTACTACGTGATTCCCAACTGGCACATCAAGACCTTCCGCGTCGCGTACTGGGACCACCTGGGCCACCCCAAGGTCTCGCCACGCTACGACGTCGGCACCGCGACCTGGTGGGCTAAACCCGACGTCAAACCAGCGGTATCCCTCGACACCACACAGAACGCCGATGCGGCGAGCGGAGGCAATTGAATGCTGGCCTATATTGCTCGCCGCCTGTTGCTGATCATCCCCACACTGTTCGGGATCTTGCTGATCAACTTCGTCATCATCCAGGCCGCGCCCGGCGGCCCGGTGGAGCAAATGATCGCCAAGCTCGAAGGCTTCGACGGCGCCACCAGCCGCATTGCCGGCGGCGGAGCCGAAGTCGCGGTGGCCGGCTCCAGCTACCGTGGCGCCCAGGGCCTGGACCCGGCGCTGATCAAGGAAATCGAAAAGATGTACGGCTTCGACAAGTCGGCGCCGGAACGCTTGTGGATCATGGTCAAGAACTACGCCCAGCTGGATTTCGGTGACAGCTTTTTCCGCGACGCCAAGGTCATCGACCTGATCAAGGAGAAGATGCCGGTGTCCATTTCCCTGGGGTTATGGAGCACCCTGATCATGTACCTGGTGTCCATCCCCCTGGGGATCGCCAAGGCCACGCGCCACGGCAGCCATTTCGATGTGTGGACCAGCTCGGCGATCATCGTCGGCTATGCGATACCGGCGTTCCTGTTTGCGATCTTGCTGATCGTGGTGTTTGCCGGTGGCAGTTATTTCGACTGGTTCCCCTTGCGCGGGCTCACCTCCAACAACTTCGACGAGTTGAGCTGGGGCGGCAAGATCCTCGATTACTTCTGGCACCTGGCGCTGCCCGTCACCGCCCTGGTGATCGGCAACTTCGCGACCATGACCCTGCTGACCAAGAACAGCTTTCTCGACGAGATCAACAAGCAGTACGTGGTCACCGCCAAGGCCAAGGGCCTGACCAATCGCCGTGTGCTGTATGGCCACGTATTCCGCAACGCCATGCTGCTGGTGATCGCCGGTTTCCCTTCGGCCTTCATTGGCATCTTCTTTACCGGCTCGTTGCTGGTGGAAGTGATCTTCTCCCTCGACGGCCTGGGCCTGATGAGCTTTGAAGCGGCGATCAACCGTGACTACCCGGTGGTGTTCGGCACGCTGTTTATCTTCACCCTGCTGGGACTGATCGTGAAACTGATCGGCGACCTCACCTACACCCTGGTCGATCCGCGTATCGACTTTGCCAGCCGGGAGCATTGAGATGAACCTGTCCCCCCTCAATCGCCGCCGGTTCGAGCGGTTCAAGGCCAACAAGCGCGGCTGGTGGTCGCTGTGGCTGTTCCTGGTGCTGTTCGTGCTGAGCCTGGGCGCCGAGTTGATCGCCAACGACAAGCCCCTGGCGGTGCACTTCGACGGCGGTTGGTACTTCCCGGCGCTCAAGCGCTACCCGGAGACCACCTTCGGCGGTGAATTCCCGTTGGAAGCCAACTACAAGAGCCCCTACATCCAGGAACTGCTCAAGGCCAAGGACGCCTGGACCTTGTGGGCGCCGATTCCATTCAGCTACCAGAGCATCAATTACGACCTGAAAGTCCCGGCCCCGGCGCCGCCGTCCTCGGTCAACCTGCTGGGCACCGATGACCAGGGGCGCGATGTGCTCGCGCGGGTGATCTACGGCTTTCGCGTGTCGGTGCTCTTTGCCCTGACCCTGACCATACTCAGCTCGATCATCGGCGTGATTGCCGGCGCCTTGCAGGGCTTTTATGGCGGTTGGGTCGACCTGGCCGGGCAACGCTTTCTGGAGATCTGGTCCGGCTTGCCGGTGCTCTACCTGCTGATCATCCTGGCCAGCTTCGTGCAACCCAACTTCTGGTGGTTGCTGGGGATCATGCTGCTGTTTTCCTGGATGAGCCTGGTGGATGTGGTGCGCGCCGAGTTCCTGCGCGGGCGCAACCTGGAGTACGTGCGCGCGGCGCGGGCGTTGGGCATGCAGAACGGCGCGATCATGTTCCGTCACATCCTGCCCAATGCGATGGTTTCGACCATGACCTTCCTGCCCTTCATCCTCACCGGCGCCATTGGCACCCTCACCGCCCTGGATTTTCTCGGCTTCGGGCTGCCGGCAGGTTCGCCGTCGCTGGGTGAGCTGGTGGCCCAGGGCAAGTCCAACCTGCAAGCGCCGTGGCTGGGCATGAGCGCTTTCGCGGTGCTGGCGATCATGTTGAGCCTGCTGGTGTTTATCGGCGAGTCCGCTCGCGATGCGTTCGACCCGAGGAAATGAGATGAATCCGGACAATCTGATCGAAATCCGCGACCTCAGTGTCGAGTTCGTCACCGGCGAGCATCATCACCGGGTGGTCAACCACGTGAGCTTCGACATCAAGCGCGGCGAAACCCTGGCGCTGGTGGGCGAAAGCGGTTCGGGTAAATCGGTCACCGCCCATTCGATTCTGCGCCTGCTGCCCTACCCTCTGGCAAGGCATCCGTCTGGCACCATCGAATATTCAGGGCAAGACCTGCTGACGCTCAAAGAGAAGACCCTACGGCATATACGCGGCAATCGTATTGCGATGATCTTCCAGGAGCCGATGACCTCGTTGAACCCGCTGCACTCCATCGAAAAACAGATCAACGAAGTGCTCGGGCTGCACAAGGGCCTGACCGGCAAGGTCGCCACCCAGCGCACGTTGGAGTTGCTGGAACTGGTGGGCATCCCCGAGCCCCACAAACGCCTCAAGGCGTTGCCCCACGAGCTGTCCGGCGGCCAGCGCCAGCGGGTGATGATCGCCATGGCATTGGCCAACGAGCCTGAGCTGTTGATCGCCGACGAGCCGACCACCGCCCTCGACGTCACCGTGCAG
>NZ_WKCD01000407.1:0-3398 GCF_021606625.1 Pseudomonas sp. PA-4-8C | reverse complement strand
AGCCAGGCCCGCAGGCCAGTCATGGGCGTGCACCAGGTCTGGGCACCAGTGGATTTGCGCGAGGTTGGCGGCCATGTCGGCGGCAGCCAGGCCCAGGCGGGCGAAGCGAATATGGTTGTCCGGCCAGTCGCGGCCGTTGTTGGCGCCGTAGGGCGTGCCTTCGCGCTCATACAGTTCGGGGCAGATCAGCACGTAGATGACCAGGCCGTCCTTGAGGTCCATGCGCCCGATCTTGCACGGCGGCAACGCGGCATGGCCGCCCAGTTCACCGACGATATGAATCGGGTTGTCGCTTTCCATCACCTGCGGGTAACCCGGAATCAGCACCCGTACATCATGCAGGTGGGCCATGGCGCGGGGCAGGGCAGCGGAGACGTCGCCCAGGCCACCGGTTTTCACCAGGTCCGCGAACTCGGAAGTGACAAACAAGACTTTCTTTCGATTCGGATTCTGACTCACGACCGGCCGCACAGTGTTGGGCAGGTCGGCCAAAGACTTTGGCCCTCCTGCCGGCTGACTAAAACGCTCTCCCTGAGTATCTACTGCGGCACTGATCATAATGCACTCCCATCTGTTGGTTGGCTAATGGCCCGCTGCCATCGGCTCCGAGTGACCGCATCCTGCGGCCAGACACACAAGCGCTATACAAGCTGGCAAGGCGTATGCCAGTTGTAACGTCGGCTTAAAAAGATTGGATGAGCGGGCATTCGGCCTGAAGCGCGCGTGCTCGCCCTTACCTAAAACTTGACCAGCGGCAGGTTTCGAAAGTTTAGATTTTTTGCGGGGTTTTTGTTTTGGAACGGACCCATCGGTCATGAGTCTAGGACAGATCCCAGCGCCTGCTGGGTTTTCATGCAGATTTTGTAGGACAAAAAACTTTTAACGATATACCGCCCTGCCTCTGTAGGAGCGAGCTTGCTCGCGAAAAACCAAAGGCCGCCGAGTAAAACCAGAATGACCGCGTTATCGTTGGCGTTTTTCGCGAGCAAGCTCGCTCCTACCTGAATACAGGGTGAAATAACGCACTAAAGTGGTGCGTCAGGCGAGCCCGCGAATGGGCACACCCTCGGCCCAAGCTTGGATATCTTCGATCATCTGCTGATAGAACTGCCGGTAATTCTGCTCGCTCACATACCCCACGTGTGGCGTAGCCAGCACATTGGGCAAGCGGCGAAATGGATGGTCAGCCGGCAACGGCTCCTCGGCAAACACATCCAGCGCCGCCCCGGCCAGGCGACCGCGGCTCAAGGCTTGCAGCAATGCCTGCTCATCCACAATCGGCCCGCGTGCGGTGTTCACCAGCCGCGCGCTGGGTTTCATCCAACCCAACGCTTGCGCATCCACCAGGCCACGGCTGCGCTCGCTGAGCACCAGATGGATGGTCAGGATATCCGCCTGCTCAAACAGCTCGCGCTTGCTGACCCAGGTCACCCCCGACTCCGCCGCACGCTCGGGTGTGAGGTTTTCACTCCAGGCAATCACCCGCATGCCAAACACCTGGGCGAACCTTGCGACTTTCTGGCCAATGCTGCCCAGCCCCAGGATGCCCAAGGTCTTGCCATGCAGATCGCCGCCCAGGCCAACCTGCCATCCACCTGCGCGCAGCGAGTTGGCTTCGGCGAGCAGGTTGCGCGTAGAGGCCATGATCAAGGCCCAGGTGAGTTCCGGTGCGGCGTGTTTATAGCTGTCGGTGCCGCACACCTGGATGCCCAGGGCCTTGGCGGCGGGAATGTCGATGGCGGCATTGCGCATGCCGCCGGTCACCAGCAATTTGAGCTTGGGCAGCCCTTGCAGCAGGGCTTTGTCAAAGGTTGAGCGTTCGCGCATGAGGCAAATCACCTCGAACTCTTTCAAACGCTCGATCATGGTGGCGGTATCGGCGGGGTAGTCGTGGAGAAAATGCACCTTGCCTACGCTGTCCAGCGTCGACCAATCCACCACCTCGCTGGCCACGTCTTGCCAATCATCCAACACTGCGATCTGTATCGACATGCACGCGGGCCTCGAAAAGTTGGAATTAAAGGGCCTTCAACCCCTGCAACAGGGCTTTATGAAACTGTTCAGGTTCTTCCATTTGGGGCGCATGCCCCAGGCCTGGAAACTCCACTAGCGTAGCGCGGGGAATCAGCTTGGCCACCTGCTTGCCCAGTACCTCGTAATGACCGATTTTGGCCTTCACCGCCGGCGGCGCCACATCTTTGCCGATAGCGGTGGTGTCGCTGGTGCCGATCAGCAGCAGGGTAGGTACCTGCAAGTCCTTGAACTCGTAGTACACCGGCTGGGTGAAGATCATGTCGTAAATCAACGCCGAGTTCCAGGCAACCTGCAGATGCCCCGGGCCTTTGTTCAGGCCGGCGAGCATGTCTACCCAGCGCTCGTACTCGGGTTTCCAGCGCCCAACGTAATAGGTGTTTCGCTCATAGTTGCGTACACCGTCGGCGCTCAGCTTCAGCTCGCGCTGGTACCACTGGTCGACGCTCTGGTAAGGCACGCCGAGGGCTTTCCAGTCTTCCAGGCCGATGGGGTTCACGAGGCCAAGCTGTTCGGTTTGCTGGGGGTACATCAGCGCATAGCGCGTGGCGAGCATGCCGCCGGTGGAATGGCCGATCACCGTGGCCTTTTGAATGCCGAGCTTTTCCAGCAGTTGGTGGGTGTTGGTCGCCAGTTGCTGGAAGCTGTACTGGTAATGGTCGGGCTTGCTGGAGGTGCAAAAACCAATCTGGTCCGGGGCGATGACGCGGTAACCGGCGTCACTCAGCGCCTTGATCGAACCCTCCCAGGTGGCGCCGCAGAAGTTCTTGCCGTGCATCAGCACCACGCTGCGACCGTTGGGGGTGCCTGTTGCGGGGACGTCCATGTAGCCCATTTGCAGGGATTTGCCTTGGGATTGTAAGGCGAAATGATTCAAGGGGTAGGGGTACTCAAAGCCCTGCAATTCAGGGCCATAGTTAGCAGCTAACACGGGCGCGGCGCTGGCCGACAACAGGCCGGCTACGCACAATGTACGGATGAAAGGCATGGGTTTTGGCTCCGAGACAGATGCCCGGATGCTCTTTGCCAGAGATTAACGGGGGATTAAAGCCATTGCAGCGTCAGCGCGGCGAGTACGCCATAACGCAGGCTTTTTGCCAGGGTCACCAGCAGCAAAAACCGCCACCACGGCTCACGCATCACCCCAGCCACCAATGTCAGCGGATCACCGATGATCGGCACCCAACTGAGCAGCAACGTCCAATGCCCCCAACGCGCGTAATGGCCGCGAGCCTTGTCCAATTGCCGGGCGCTGACCGGGAACCAGCGTCGCTCTTTGAAGCGCTCGACCGAGCGCCCCAGCAGCCAATTGACCACCGAGCCCAGCACGTTACCCAGGGTAGCGATGGCCAGCAGCAGCCATAGGT
>NZ_WKCD01000406.1:0-3411 GCF_021606625.1 Pseudomonas sp. PA-4-8C | reverse complement strand
GGCGGGTACTTTTCCGAGGGGATCCTGGGTGGTCTCGTCGTGGGTGAGCGTCTGCACGTGGAAGGGCCGTTTGGTGCCTGTACCTGGCAGGACGATGATGCGGCGCCGGTGGTGTTATTCGCCACGGGCACTGGTTATGCGGGCATCAAGCCTATCCTGCTGACCGCGCTCAAGCGCGATGTCGACGTGACGTTGTACTGGGGCGGCGCGCAATCGGTGGATTTTTATGACAGCGCATTTCTCGACCACCTGATGCTTGAGCATCCTCGTTTTCGCTGGCATTGCGTGCGGTCATCCGAGGGCAGAGTGCAAGAGGTTGCAATGAGTCATGGGCATCAGTGGGAACAGGCCCAGGTTTATGCGTGCGGCAACGGTGCAATGCTCGGCCAGGTGCGCACCCATTGCCTTGAAGCGGGGTTGCCGAGCCACCGGTTTATCGCGGAGGCGTTTGTCGCCAGTGGGCGGTCAAGTGCGCAAGCAGTCTCCCTGTCGTTCGACCCGGTCTGGGAGAAAGTCGGTCCGCGTTATTCCTTGGACGGCATGTTGGCGGCGCGGGAAAAATCCAAGCGTGCCTTGGCGGCCATTGCCAGCCAGTTGAAGGTCGGCATGACCACCGGTGAGGCCCTTGAGATGGCCGCGAGGCAACTGCAGGCCATGGGCGCTTCGCACACTTGGCATCCGACGTACATTCGTTTTGGCGCCGACACTGTGCGCCCACCGCGCGAGGGCATAGATCGTCAGCGCAGGCTGGGCGCTAATGATATTGCCGTGGTCGATCTTGGCCCGGTGTGGGATGGCTACGAAGGGGACTATGGCGATACGTTTGTGTTTGGCGATGCGCCGTTGCATCAGGCCTGTACAACGGCCTTGCACGAAGTGTTCGATGAAACACGCCAAGCTTGGCTGCGTGGCCTGACCGGGCGTGAACTCTACGACTTCGCCGAGCAGAGCGCTGCGTCAAAGGGCTGGAGGCTGGCGCGCAACCTGGCGGGGCACCGCCTTGCGGATTTTCCCCATGCATTGTTCGAGAGCAAAGAGTTGGCTGACCTGGAGATATCTCCGAGTGAAATGGCCTGGGTATTGGAGATCCAGCTGTGCCATCCCACCGAGCCGGTCGGTGGGTTCTTTGAAGACATGCTGATGTTGCAAGGCTGAAGAGCCTGCCATTGTTGCCGAGAATTGCGCTTATCTCGATTGCCCTGCAAAGCGAGATCTCGCCCACACAACCGATCCCCTGTGGGAGCTGTCGAGCTTTAGCGAGGCTGCGAAAGCGGTGGGTCAGGCGCTGAAGATTCTGCCTGTGCCGCCGCCATCGCAGCCTCGCCGGGGCTCCAGCTGCGTCAGAGCTTCGGCAACTGCCCGACGCGGCCCATCATTTCGGTGACGATCTGCAGGTCCAGCAAGAACTGCTCAACCGTCTTGAACTCGCTGTCCGTGTGCCCGGTGTACTTCTCTTCCGGGCGCGCCAGGCCGAATTGCACGCCGTTGGGCAGGTCATGCACGGAGGTTGCGCCGGCTGAAGTGCCGAACTTGTGTGCCATCCCCAGGTTTTCCGTGGCCACCGCCAACAAGGCCTTGACCCACTCGCCTTCAGGGTTGCGGTACATCGGCGTGTCGAGCGAGTACGTGAAGTTCACCTTGACCTTGGCATCCTGGTTCCAGGCAGTGAGCTTCTGCTCAATCTGCGCCTTGAGTGAATCAGGGGTTTTACCTTTCGGCGCGCGCAGGTTCACTGCCAGTTTGAAGGCTTTGTCATCTTGGCCCACAAACGTCAGCGAGGTGGTCAGCGGGCCCATGAAATCATCCGCGTAGCCCACACCCAATTTGCCGCCCAGGTAATCCAGGCCCCAGTTGTCGGCGGCATACCGCGCGGCGTCGGTGATG
The DNA here is from genome assembly GCF_021606625.1 of Pseudomonas sp. PA-4-8C. Lineage (NCBI taxonomy): Bacteria > Pseudomonadati > Pseudomonadota > Gammaproteobacteria > Pseudomonadales > Pseudomonadaceae > Pseudomonas > Pseudomonas sp. PA-4-8C. Next base: position 1,527 of record NZ_WKCD01000406.1, on the reverse strand, counting down.
TGGTTGTGCTTGAGGGCGACCTTGCCATCCAGGCTGTGGATCAGCTCCAGCATGCGCGCCACCGGGTTGACTCCGGTTTCGGGCTCGGAGGAGTGCGCGGACACGCCGGTCACCGTGAGTTTGACGTCCTTGCCATCGACCTTGGCCGTCACCTGAAAATTGCCACCGTTGCGCTTGGCATAGTCGGCACCGGCCTGTTGCAGGCTGGCGGCCAATTCGGCGGGTGTATCGCTGACCAGCGTGGCCACCGAGGCCGATGGGATCTGGTTGTTCGCCTTGCCGCCGGTCATCGCGATGATCTCTGCGCCTTTGCCTTCGCCTTTGCGCACCGGGAAGGTGGCCATGACCGTCCCCGAGCCTTTCTCGGCAATCACCACCGGGTAACCGCCATCCAGCGCCAGGTTGTATTGCGGCACGGGATTGCGCTCGAAATAGTAAGGAATAGCCTCACCGGAAGTTTCTTCGGTGGTGTCCACCAGCAGCTTGAACGTGCGCGCCAGTGGCAGCTTTTCTTCCTTGATCACCTTCATGGCGTACATCGTCACCACGATGCCGTTCTTGTCATCCTCGGTACCGCGGCCATACATGCGGTCGCCGATCAGCGTGACCTTGAACGGGTCGAGTTTGGTGCCGTCTTGCAGCACCCAGTTTTCCGGGGTGACCGGCACCACGTCGGCGTGAGCATGCACCCCCACGACTTCATCACCGCTGCCTTCCAGGGAGATTTCGTAGACGCGGTTATCGACGTTACGGAAGTTCAGGTTGAAGGACTTGGCCAGGGCCTCGATCTTCGCGGCGATCTTGAGGAATTCCGGGTTATTGTATTGCGGCAGGCCGTCTACGTTAAACGTAGGGATCTCCACCAGTTCACGCAGGGTTTCGAGCGCGGCTTTGCCATATTTAACGCGGGTGTAAATGCCCAGCAGGCGATTGATCTCGTTCTGCTGCTCGGCGCTCAGGGTTTTGTTGCCCAGAAACGCGCTGATAGCAGTGCCGGTGTCAGCCGATTTGCCGAACTCGCCCTTAGCCAGGGTGCCGAGGAAACTGCGAAAATCGGTGACCGAGGTCTCGCTGAACTGCTTCAAGATGGCTGCGCTTTGGTCTGCGGTGATGTTAGCGGATGCGGGAGTGGCAACTGCCGACAGGCTCGCGGCGAACAAGGTGGCAGCCACCAGTTTTTTCAGTGGAAAGTGCATGGTTAAAGGCATTCCTTTGCAAAGTGAATGTAGGAAATATTCTGATCGTTATGTCAGAAACAATTTCACACACTAACACTGCAAAGGAACAGTAGGGGAGACCTTGAACAAGGAAAAATCCTACTTTAATAAACGCACCGTTCATTAGTCGCTGGCTTTTTCAGAGTTAGGGCCGAACCAAATACAAGGTCTGAGTGAAGGTACCATCGGGGTTGGGTTCGGAGCTCATTTCGCCGGTGGAACCGGCATAGGTGCCTGTGCTGCCGACGACGGCGACCACGGATTTTCCGGCTTCCAGTTCCTGGCCGGCGACTACCACGGTACCTGTAAC
>NZ_WKCD01000405.1:0-3443 GCF_021606625.1 Pseudomonas sp. PA-4-8C | reverse complement strand
GTTAGGGGGCTATCAATGTGGTTGATGACAAAAGACTGTTGCTCAGGGTGCAAGGAACTTTCCCAGCAACGCGAGGGCGCATCACGGCGCCTCAAACGCCTCGCCCAGAAAGTCGATCAAGGACCGCACCGACGGCATCAGCCCACGCCTGGAAGGGAACACGGCGGTGATCACGCCTTCAGCGGGTTGCCATTCAGGCAAAACGTCAATCAAGCGGCCATCGGCCAGTTCTTCTTTCACCACCATCCTCGGCAGGTTGGCGATGCCCACGCCCGCCAGTGCTGCGTTTTTCAGGGTGGACATGTCATCACTGACCAGGCGTGGCGTGTGTACTACCTGCGCCGTGGCGCCGTCCGGCCCGGTCAGGTCCCACAGGTACTGAAGCAACGGGTTGCCCCAATGGATAGTCGCCAGCCCGGCAAGGTCAGCTGGTAGCGAGGGCAGGGGAGCACCCTGCAAAAAAGTCGCGCTCGCCACCAGCACCTGAGGACTTTTAGCCAATACCTTCATGACCAGCTCACTGCTTTCCAGCGGCGGGAAACACAGGTTCAAGGCCATGTCATAGCCTTCGCTGATGATGTCGACCTTGCGGTTGAAACTCTTCACGTTCAGTTCGACGCTGGCGCATTGCGCCATGAATTGGGCCAGCATCGGCGCCACCCAATAGTTGAGCAGCGCAGTGGTGCAGCTCAAGCGGATCACGCCGCGCGGCTCTGATTTGTTGAAAGCAATCACATCTTCGGCCGACTCGGCCTCGGCAATCATCGCCACGCAGTGGCGGTAATAGGCATGGCCGATATCGGTAACCTGGAATTGGCGCGTCGAACGCTGTATCAGCCGTGCCCCCAGCCTGGCTTCAAGTTGGCTGACTCTGCGGCTCAAGGTCGATTTGGGCAGGTTCAGCGCACGGCCCGCCGCCGCAAAGCCGCCGTGCTCGACCACCTTGGCGTAAAGGAATAGCTCGTTAAGGTCGAACATGGGCAGTGTTCCATTTTTGAGATGGCCCAGCTTAATCCAACTCAGGCCCTACGTTGGGCAAATGTCAGCGCTTTCATCCGCGCCTCAGTTCAGTGTACGGCTGACCTCACGCAGGCGCGCGTCGCTCAGGTTGCCGGTGGAGGCCAGCAGGTGCAACTGCGCCATTAGGATTGCATAGCGCTGCTGGGCCAGGCGTTGCTGGGTATCGGTGACTTTCTGTTGGGCATCCAGTACATCGGTGTTGATACGCGAGCCGGCTGCGAAGCCGTGGGTCACGGCGTCAAGGTTGATCTGGCTGGAGTTCAAGGCCTGCTTGAGTGCCTGATATTGGCTCATGCCGTTGGTGACTTGCAGGTAGGCCTGACGTGCCCATGCGGGCCAGGTGCGCCTGGTCGGAGAAACCGCCGTCGGCAGCGTCGTCTGACTTAATGTCAGATAAATCCAGTATGTTGTGGCTAAGACGTACATTTTGGTGACTAAGGCCCTAACTCAGGGAGTTATCGGCTTGATAGGCGTTGCTGCTAATTCTATAATTTTGGGCACTAACTGGCGCAACAAGGGATAAGTACAGGTTATGTTGGATTTAAGCTTCAGCAAGCCGAGCGAAGTCGTCAAGCGCCTCTGTGATCGCTTGCGCACAGAGCGCTTGGCGCTGGACATGACACAAGCCGAACTGGCCGGGCGCGCTGGCATTGGCACCAACACCGTGTCCAACCTTGAAGCCGGGCGAAATGTGGGGTTCGAGAACGTCGTTCGGGTGGCCATAGCGCTTGGCCGAACCAAGGAGCTCGAAGGCCTGTTTCTGCCTAAGCTAGACAGCATCGAGGATATTCGGCGCTACGAAAACAGCGCCAATCGTCTGCGCACAAAGAGGAAGCCCGGCAATGCTTGAGCAGGTAAATGTCTTCTACGAAGGCTGGGGCGAGCGATGGCAATGGGGCTCGCTGGTCTCCACCACCGCCTTGACCGGTCGCCCGCTGATCGTGTTCGAGTACAGTAACGAAGCCAGACAAAAGGGTTTGGAGCTGTGCTCATACATGCTGCCGTTGGAGGGGGCTCAGTTGCGTAGAGATTTTCCAGACCACCAACTGCATTTGCCAGGGCCTATCTACGATGCGTTGCCGGATGGCTGGGGCATGTTGTTGATGGACCGCATGTTCAGGCGCCGCGGGCTCACCACGGCGCGCATCGGACCACTGGAGCGGCTGGCGTACATCGGTAGCAACGCGATGGGCGCCATGACGTTTGAGCCCGTGGCGCCCGAAGGGCAGGCGTCTGAAGCCCACATCCCGCTGGAACAGCTTGCCGCCCAGGTGCAGCAAGTACTCCACGGAGACGGGGGCGAGTTCCTGCACACGTTGCTGCTGGTGGGTGGCTCGCCTCAAGGAGCACGGCCCAAGGCCCTCGTGTATCGCGACCCCGCAACCGGTGGTTTTACCACCGCCGTCACGCCAGGCTTTGAAGCGTGGTTGATCAAGTTCCCTGCCAAAGAAGAGCATGCCGAGGTATGTGCCATCGAAATGGTCTACGCCGAATGCCTGCGCTTGTGCGGTATAGACACCCCCGACACGCAGTACTTCAGTCTGCCTGATGGGTTGGCAGCGTTTGCCAGTAAGCGATTTGACCGACGCGATGGTCTGCGCGTCCCGATGCAAAGCCTCGCGGCGTTTACGGGCGCCAATTACCGCTCCCCGGGAGTGCTGGACTACGTCAACTTCCTGCGGGCAACGCAGATGTGTACAAATGACGTGCGCGAGATGGCGCGGGCCTTCGAACGTGCCGTCTTCAATGTGGCGTTCAACAACAGAGACGATCACCCCAAGAACTTTGCCTACATCATGTCGCAAGGCGGTCAGTGGAGATTATCGCCGGCTTACGACGTGACCTTCTGCGAGGGGCCAGGTGGTTATCACCAGATGGATGTGATGGGAGAAGCCCTGTCGATTTCCCGCACACAACTGCTTCGACTCGCCGAGGAGGCCGAGGTGCCACCGGACGTGGCTGGCAGCATGATTGATGGCATTTGCGAGGTGGCGCGCCGGTTTTCGGCGATCGCTGAGAACTTATACCCTCAGGATATTACGCGAGACACCTTGCGCCTGATTCAGGGCCGCATTGATGAGAACGTAGCTCGGCTAGTTCAGGGACGAGCGGGGCGAGAGGCGTCAGGCTGAACAGTCGGAGCAACGCCTGCTAGAGGTTATTCGCGTCGTCAGAAACATTTTTGGCGGGGCTCTGGTGTTCAAAATTCGAAAAACCGCTATATGCATAGGTATCTACACAACTTCGGCATGACGCCGACCCTGTGGCGAGGGAGCTTGCTCCCGCGACGGCCTGACAGCCGACACCTACCTGACACCCTAACGATCCAACTGTGGGAGCTGGCTTGCCTGCGAAGACGGCCTCACAGTCGACACCGTTACACTGAGTACATATCCATTCCTGCGGTAACGGCCACTTAGGGT
>NZ_WKCD01000404.1:0-3455 GCF_021606625.1 Pseudomonas sp. PA-4-8C | reverse complement strand
TCAGGCTGTCACCTTGCCGGCGCATGAGCATCAGTGTCACTCGCTCTTCGGTATTCAAGTGGCTGTAGGTCTTTTTCATCGCAACACCTTACCTCAGGTGTTGCACTTGCTCCTTGAGACCGCCAAGTTTTACCAGACCCTGGTGGTCCCAAGACAAACAATGGGGTCTCGGGATCAGCATCGTAGATATCCAATTGCTCATGAATAAGGTCATCTAGCAATGGAAGTTTCATAGGGTTTTGTCTCGTCGAATACTAAAATTCGCAGGCTTAAAGAAAAGAGCGTAGTGGACATCCGTGGGCGTTTTGATTGTTTCTGTGAACCTGTCGATATGGTCAACCACTAAATTAAACCCTGCTTCGATGAGAAGCTTTTTAAAATCTGGGAATTTAGCTCTGGCCTCTGCGCGGGCACTATTAGTGTATAGCACGGCAGCAGGTCCCAAACTTGCCCTGGTATGGGCGTTAACCATGTCTCGTACCAAGTTTTCAATGTTGAGATTTGGGCTCGCTAGCAAATAAGATGCGACGAACAGAGTAAGGCTTCCGCGGATCGGGCCGAAATTTACCTGATTCAAGTCTTGCAAAAATTGGTACTTCGTACGATCGTGCAACCCGCCATGAGCCCGAGTGGCGTTAGCTAATCGCAGGCCAAGATCTCTCATCGATTGGTAGTGGTCTACGCCGTAGTAATCAAATACGTCGTTTTTGCCTAGCGTTGCCGCTAGAGATAGCCCGGCTGTGAAAGGGCCACAGCCGAGATCGATCATCAGAGGGTCGCCATAGCTCTGCCCTGGTTGAAATAGCTGACGGAAAGCGTGTTTCAATTCGTCTAAGTGTCTAACCTGATTGTACTTTGCATAGAGTAACGCCCTATCAGCGCCACTGAGGTGTCCGATTGGTGCGTCAAAATCCGCTTGTCCACCCTCTATGACGTCGGTAAAAACAGTCTGTCTTGGCCAACCTAAAAATGTTGTTGGAGTGGTTCGGTCGTCAGAAGAAATTTGATCGTTAATTTCAACGTCCAGCACCGTTTGCAGCCATGGCATAAGCATCCCTCTAAGCTCTACTGTCGACCATTCGGCATGGAAGAGTCGGAGTAGAACAGTCCATTTATTGGGTTCAAGTTGGTGATGCCAAAGTGCCACGAATTGCTTGGCGACGTCAATGTCAGCTTGTCATTTGTCTTGCCTCGAAGGTGGGGGAGAAAAAGGGAAAAGGGGACGGATTTATTTCCTCGACCAAAAAATGGGGGGCCGTGCGCAGGAGTGCTAGGTTTGAACACAACATTTCCCCAACCGGTAATGCTTCAGTGTTGAACCGATACCCATCCTAAGGAACCCCGTAATGGACCTACACAACGAGTTCGAAAACAGCAAATTCTTCCACCACGCCCGTATCGATCGACGCGCCGCCGATGCCTTGGTGGGACTGGCCGCGGGGATTACGGCGGACGGTGTCGTGAACACCAACGAAGCGGTTTTCCTAAAGCAATGGTTGGAAAACAACCTCGCCCATCTAAATGACCCGGTGATCAATCTGTTGTATTCGCGTCTGGCGTCCATGCTTCAGGACGATGCTCTGGACCCGGACGAGTCTCTTGAGCTGCTTCACATCCTGCGTAGCTTTTCTGGCCTGGGCATTGAGAGATCGAAGGTCGGCGAAGCTGTTGCCATTACTCCAACTGACCTTCCCTTCAATTTCCCAGCCCCTGACTTGGTGTGGGATGGCCGAATGTTTGTATTTACAGGCGTCATGGCCTTTGGGCCACGCAAAGATTGCCAGGCATTGGTCGAGGAGCGTGGCGGTTTGATTGGTGGTGGGGTGAGTAAGAAGGTGCATTACCTGGTGGTCGGCAGCGTGGGTAATGAGCAGTGGCGCCACAGCGCCTATGGAACGAAGATCATGAAGGCAGTGGAGCTGCGAGAGGCGGGTGCTTCGATTGCCATTGTGGGTGAGGATCACTGGCAAAAGATGTTGTTTGGTTGAGCTGGTCCAGGAAAAGGCTGCCGATTGTCCTGACTGGAAGATTGTCGGTGGGTTTGATGGGCTCATCGCGAGTAAGCTCGCTCCCACAGGTTTTTCAGGGTGTGGAGGAAAGTGAACACCCCAGAAACAACAAAGCCCTCGCATTTCTGCGAGGGCTTCGTTTTGTATGGTGCGGCACCAGACGAACGGTAGTAGTAGGCGGGGCTAGGTTTTCTGCGGGTCTGGAATTCGATGGACAAATTTGGTGTACTCCTAATAGTAACTATAAATAAATCGGCTCGTCATGGCGGTCAGTGGAATCGAAACCGGAATTTAAAAAGTGTCCTTGCATTGTCGACTTGTAAGATTTTTTTGAATTCGTGTCGCTAAATTAAATTGCGCTGCGCTGACACCAAGTCCAATACTATAGTATTTAGAGAAATTTTAGAAAGATGGCTCGACACCCACTCGTCTCAGTAGCTCACATTGAATTTCTACTGCGGACAATCGTCGTTTTCCTGCGTCAGTTTTAACGTAAACTTCTTGACTCCCGGTTGCGAATAGCAGGTTACGGCGAACTGCTGGGGCTCTCACCTCGACAAGATATAGGCCGTCAATAATTTTCATACCGTCACTTACGGGATGCAATTCTATTTGATAAGCAGTCGGTGCTATCGCTGGCGCAATTTTATGGAGCTTCTCTGTGACGACTCGCCGAAGCTCATCACATTCTCGCTCTGACAAAGACACACTAATAATAGATAAGTCTTCGTCACGAACACCCCAATATATTGAGCGATTTTGCGAAACTCCAACATTCATGAACGCTACCGCATATTGATCGACAAGTGATTTTATTGACCCAATTGGATTATTTCCTTTTATCTCCTTCAGTTCGCAAATGCGACTCTCTTGGTCCGGGAATTTAGCCCCTTTTATCCACGCTAGCTTTCGTTCGGTGCAAGCAGGTTGTGGCTACCGTCGGGCGAGACATGATGGGCGAATGCCAGTGCACCGCGGATTTGATCGTTCACCGTGATCCAGCGAGGTGCCGACGCACCTGCGCGGCCACATTTGGTGCCATTCTGGATGTTGATCTTGCCGTAGTGTTCGACCTCACGTTCTAAACGCGGTAGGTCCGCCAAAATGGCCTCGCGTAAGCGCATGCCGGTGGCTCTCGCTAACTGAGCGATGGCTGCCGCGCGCAGCATTTTGTATTCGCAGAGCGCGTCGACGTTCTGCTTCACGTGTTCGGGGTCTTGGCCTTGCGGTACCGAGCAGCGAACACTGGTGCGCCGCATTCCCAGCGCCTTGCTCGGCGGCACTTTCACATACTGATCACCGCGAAGCGCAGCCATAGTCCGGTTAACGCTGGATAATCGATTTTGCGCAGTGGTGATGGCGAGCTCACCTTGTTCAACGTGGTGACGCAGATGTCCGGCATAGTCACGCAGGGTCTGTCGATCAATTTGCCGGGCATCGTTAAAC
>NZ_WKCD01000403.1:0-3499 GCF_021606625.1 Pseudomonas sp. PA-4-8C | reverse complement strand
GTGGATATGAACACAATCCAACTGTGTTGACTGCCAGGCCGACTTCGCGAGCAAGCCCGCTCCCACAGTTGGATTGTGGGGTGTCAGGTAGAGAAGTGTTGGCTGGTAGGCCGCCATCGCAGGCAAGCCAGCTCCCACAGTTGGATTGTGGAGTGTCAGGTAGACCAGCGTAGGCTGTCAGGCCGTCACGGGAGCAAGTCCCCACCCACAAAAAAACCGGCCTTCACAGGCCGGTTTTTTAATACCACGACGTTGGCTTACAGCTTGCCAGCGTTCTCGGTCAGGTATGCCGCAACGCCTTCTGGCGAAGCGTTCATGCCTTTGTCGCCTTTTTTCCAGTTGGCAGGGCAGACTTCGCCGTGCTCTTCGTGGAATTGCAGCGCGTCGACCAGGCGGATCAGTTCTTCCATGTTACGGCCCAGCGGCAGGTCGTTGATGATCTGCGAACGAACAATGCCCTTGTCGTCGATCAGGAACGCGCCACGGAACGCCACGCCGCCTTCGGACTCAACGTCATAGGCCTTGGCGATGTCGTGCTTCATGTCGGCAGCCATGGTGTATTTGACTTTGCCGATGCCGCCATCATTGATGGCGGTGTTGCGCCAGGCGTTGTGGGTGAAGTGGGAGTCGATGGAAACCGCAACCACTTCAACGTTACGCGCCTTGAAATCGTCCATGCGGTGGTCCAGGGCGATCAGCTCCGACGGGCAGACGAAGGTGAAGTCCAGCGGGTAGAAGAACACCAGGCCGTATTTGCCTTTGATGGCTTCAGACAGTTTGAAGCTGTCTACGATTTCGCCATTGCCGAGCACGGCTGGTACGTCGAAATCCGGGGCTTGTTTACCGACGAGTACGCTCATAGGGTATCTCCTGATGTGGGGTGACGATTGAAGTAAAAGGACAGGTCGAGTCTGCCGGGGAAAATCGACAGAAACATGACGCAATCACGCTTCGTAAAGACCGACCATCATACACCGAAAAAACCGTTCGTCAGCGCATGGTCAATGTGCGCTGGATTGGGGATGAAACTATTTTGACAATCATTCTCGTTAACATTAAGATCCATCGCACTTAAGCCTCAAACCCGCGACGGTTCTCACTTATGTATGTCTGCCTCTGCACTGGCGTCACCGACGGACAAATCCGCGAAGCAATCTACGAAGGTTGCTGCAGCTATAAGGAAGTACGTGAAACCACCGGCGTAGCCAGCCAGTGTGGCAAATGTGCTTGCCTAGCCAAGCAAGTGGTACGGGAAACCCTGACGCAGCTGCAAACAGCCCAGGCCGCGCTCCCCTACCCAGCAGAATTTAAACACGCTTGAATAGGCATGTTTTTGAAGAACCGGACCTAGTGTCCGGTTTTTTTATGCCATCAATTCAAATAGTTAGCACCAAGACGCGGAACACAAACATTCTTATTCCGATTAATTTTCATTTATTATTCAATAACTTAGGTTTGACACTAGGATTTTCACCGCTCAGACTCCGCCCTATACACAGCTATTACAGGGCAGGACCCCAGTCATGAAAGGCGACATCTCAGTCATCCAGCAACTCAACAAAATCCTTGCCAATGAACTGGTCGCGATCAATCAGTACTTTCTGCATGCGCGCATGTACGACGATTGGGGCCTGGAAAAGCTCGGCAAGCGTGAATACAAAGAGTCGATCAAGGCCATGAAGGACGCCGACGCGCTGATCAAGCGCATCCTGTTCCTGGAAGGCCTACCGAACGTGCAGGACCTGGGCAAGCTGAACATCGGCGAGCATACCCAGGAAATGATCAGCAGCGACCTGGGCTTTGAGCGCAAGAGCCACAGCGATCTGAAGGCCGCTATCGCTCACTGCGAAACCAAGGGCGATTTCGGCAGCCGTGAACTGCTGGAAGATATCCTGGAAGACCAGGAAGAGCATATCGACTGGCTGGAAACCCAGTTGGGCCTGATCGACAAGGTCAGCCTGGAGAATTACCTGCAATCGCAGATGGGTGAATAACCCGTAGCATTCAGGCACAAAAAAGCCCCGCTCTCTTGTGAGAAGCGGGGCTTTTTATTGCTCGCCAATTAGGCGTCAGTCTTGACTGCTGCTTTTTGCGCCGCGCCTTTGATCAGCGTTTGCAGGGAACCATCAGCTGCCATTTCAGTGATGATGTCGCTACCGCCAACCAGCTCACCGGCTACCCATAGCTGCGGGAAAGTCGGCCAGTTGGCGTACTTTGGCAGGTTGGCGCGGATTTCAGGGTTTTGCAGGATATCCACGTAAGCGAACTTCTCGCCACATGCCATCACGGCCTGGGACGCTTTCGCGGAGAAACCGCACTGAGGCGCGTTAGGTGCGCCTTTCATGTAAAGCAGAATGGTGTTGTTGGCAATCTGCTCTTTGATCGTTTCGATGATATCCATGGAACACCTCTGCAGGAACTTTGCGACTCACGGGTCGGCACGGTGGCGCATTGTAACGCAAAAATCCAGCGGGATGCTCAGGCCGCCGCCACCTTCACCGGTACGCCGTTAAGCGCCGCATTACCCGACAACTCATCCAATTGCCGCTCGTCGGTCAAGTCATTGGCACTCGCTCCCGGCTGGCTACTCGCGATGCTCATCTGCACGCCTGGGCGACCGTGGCCCCAGCCGTGAGGCAGGCTGACCACACCCGGCATCATGTCCGCGCTGGCCACCACTTCCACTTCGATCATGCCGGTGCGCGAACTCACTCGCACGCGCTGGCCATCGCTCAACTGCCGACGGGTCAGGTCGTCGGGGTGCATCAACAGTTGATGGCGTGGCTTGCCCTTTACCAGCCGGTGATAGTTATGCATCCAGGAATTATTGCTGCGCACATGCCGTCGGCCAATCAGCAACAGTTCGTCGGCCATCGGCACCGGCTGCGCGGCGAAACGCGCCAGGTCTGCGAGGATCACGACCGGTGCTGCTTGCACCTTGCCATCCGCGGTTTTCAAACGTGCCGCGAGGTTGGGCTTGAGCGGCCCCAAGTCCATGCCATGGGGATGCTCTGCCAACATCGCCACCGATAACTTATGACTGGATGCGTCACCATAGGCACCCGCACGCAGCCCGAAGTCGATCATCTGCGCCGGTGGCAGGGTGGGCTTAAGCGCAACGCCCGTGTGCGCCGCAAATGCCTTGGCCAGGCCGACAAAGATCTCCCAGTCATGCAATGCGCCCTCAGGCTTGGGCAGGATGGCGCGATTGAAGCGCGTGACATTGCGCACCGCAAACAGATTGAAGGTGGTGTCGTAGTGATCGTTTTCCAGCGCCGAGGTGGAAGGCAGGATCAGGTCGGCATAACGCGTGGTCTCGTTGATATACAGGTCGATGCTGACCATGAATTCCAACCCGTCCAGTGCTTGCTCCAATTGGCGACCGTTAGGTGTGGACAGCACCGGGTTGCCGGCCACCGTCACCAGGGCGCGGATCTGCCCTTCACCCTCGGTCAGCATTTCTTCGGCCAGCGCCGACACCGGCAGTTCTCCACCGTAC
>NZ_WKCD01000402.1:0-3579 GCF_021606625.1 Pseudomonas sp. PA-4-8C | reverse complement strand
ATCCGCCAGTGATTTGGGGGGCCGCCGCCACGCGCCATCCATGGCGCGGGGCGGCTAAACCGGCATCCCTGCCGGTTTACCCCCCAAATCCCTGTCGAATTCCGGCCAGCGTGGTTTAACGGGGCGCTTAAGATCAAGATCAAAAGCGGCTCGCTTCGCATCGTGGTTACCGTCGGGTACTTCGGCTTATAGAGTTGTATCGATACTTATCCCTATGGGGAGGTGCAGCTCAGTTGTAGGTTATTATTGTGAGGCTTGTAGGGAAAGTCTTTGATTTTTGTAGGGTCGATGCCTTTTCGCCCTGTGTTCTCTACTCTGGCCACCCATTCTCCCTGCCCACTTCAGAGAACTGACCGGATGCTTCAACTCGATTTTTATTCAACCCTCGTTGCCGCTTCACTGGTGCTATTGCTGGGACGCGGGCTTGTGGCCCGTATCGGCTTTTTGCGTACTTACAATATTCCGGAACCGGTAGCCGGTGGCCTGTTGGTCGCCATGCTGCTCCTGGCGTTGCGCGGGTTTGCCGATATCGAAGTACGCTTCGATCCTTCATTGCAAACCCCGTTGATGCTGGCGTTCTTTGCCACGATCGGTTTGAACGCCGACTTTGCCAGCCTGAAGAAAGGCGGACGTATCCTGGCGGTGTTTTTGCTGGTGGTAACGGGCTTGCTGGTGGTGCAAAACGCCATGGGTATCGCGCTGGCGTCGGCACTCGGGCTTGACCCATTGATGGGCTTGCTGGCGGGTTCGGTGACCTTGTCCGGTGGGCATGGCACCGGCGCGGCCTGGGGGGCGGTGTTCAGTGAGCAGTATGGCGTGGCCTCGGCGTCTGAATTGGCGATTGCCTCGGCGACCTTTGGCCTGGTGCTCGGCGGCCTGATCGGCGGGCCTGTGGCGCGTTTTCTGATCAAGCGGGTCGAGGTGCCAGGTATTGGGCAACCGCAGTCGAGCCTGGCCAAGGGGTTTGAACAACCGAATGAAGAGCGCCTGATCACGGCGTTTTCGTTTATCGAGACCCTGGCATTGGTCGCGATCAGCCTACAGGGCGGCAACTTGCTGAATGCCGCCATCCAAGGCACCGCTTTCGAATTGCCGACGTTCGTGTGTGTACTGTTCGTGGGTGTCGTACTGCGCAATGGGCTGTCGATGCTCGGCTGGCATCAGGTGTTCGAGCGCGAAGTCTCGGTGCTGGGCAATGTCAGTTTGTCGCTGTTCCTGGCGATGGCGCTGATGTCGCTCAAGCTCTGGGACCTGGCGGCACTCGCCTTGCCGATCGTCATTCTGCTGGCCGCGCAGGCATTGCTGATGGCGCTGTTCGCGATTTTCGTGACGTTCCGGGTGATGGGCCGCAACTATGATGCGGCGGTGCTGGCGGCAGGCCATTGCGGTTTCGGGCTTGGTGCAACGCCCACGGCGATTGCCAATATGCAGGCGGTGACGCAGCGCTTTGGGCCTTCGCAGATTGCGTTTCTGGTGGTGCCGATGGTGGGCGCGTTCTTCATCGATATCGCCAATGCGGTGGTGATCAAGTTGTACTTGGCGCTGCCGTTTCTGGGCACTGCTGGGTAAGTTTTTCAGCGCCTGCCCACGGTGTTCATCGCCTGGGCCAGGCGCTGCGTGGCTTGCTGGATTTCGTCCCGGTCGAGAGAGGCAAAGCCCAGGCGCAGCGCGTTTACCGGCTGGTCGTTGGGTGAAAACTGACGACCGCTGCGCACCACGACGCCGTGGTCCAGTGCGGCGTTTGCCAACTTATCGACGTCTATTTCTTCCTCGAAACGTACCCATAACGCCAAGCCCCCCTCGGGCTCGCGCACCTGTATGCGAGCGCCAAACGCCTGGTCCAGGCAGTCTCGCAATACGGTACGGCGCGCCCGATATTCTTTCGACACGCGGCGCAAGTGTTTTTTCAACTCCCCGTCATTGATCAGGTCTGCCAGCATGGCTTGAGCGACCGCATCGGCATCGCCCAGCATCAGCGCGGCATTGCGCTGCAGGGCTTCAATCACAGAGGTGGGCGCGACGATATAACTGCAGCGGAACGTCGAGCCTAGCACCTTGGACAACGAGCCGATGTACAGCACATGGCGTTGGGCGCGGTCACTGGCCAGTGGTAGGTAAGGGCGGCCACTGAAATGATATTCGTGGTCGTAGTCTTCTTCGATAATGCAGAAGTCATGCAGCGCGGCCAACGTCAGCAAGTGCTGCCGGCGTGCAGCGTGCAAGCTCACGGTGGTGGGAAACTGGTGATGGGGTGTGAGGTAAATCATGCGCACCTTGTGCTCACGGCATAAGCGCTCGACCTGATCGGTGCGGCAACCTTCATCGTCGATGTCGACCGTGACCAACAGCGCGCCGAGCTTGCGGAAAATTTCCCACGCTGGCGGGTAGCTCAGGCGCTCCACCAGTACCACGTCGCCAGGCTTGAGCAGTAGGCTGGCACTCAGGTACAGGGACATCTGGGTGCCCTGGGTCAGGCAGATATTTTCGGCAGTGACCGTCAGCCCACGGTTGTTGCGCAGCATCTCGGCCAGGGCGCAGCGCAAGTGATAGCCGGTGCCTTCGCTGCCGTAGCGCACGGTATTGGAGGCGAAGCTGTTGCGCAATGCATGGCGATAGTAACGGTGCAAAACGGCTTGGGGCAGCAGGCGGTGGTCGCTGGTGCCGTTGTCGAAAAACAGCGCGTCGTGGCGATGCTCAAGCGCGACCACTTGGGCGTTATGGGTGAAATAGGGTACCCGTGGTTGCTCCAGCAACGGCGGCGCGAAAGACGGTTGGGTAACGCCGGGCAGCTGCTTGGGTGTCAGCTGCGCATTGACGAAGGTGCCACGGCGCGGCTCGCTGACCAGCCAGCCCTTGGTCATGGCTTCTTCGTAAGCCAGGATCACCGTCTTGCGGTTGACGTCGAGCAACTGCGCCATTTCTCGCGTGCCTGGCAGCAATGTTCCAGGTGGCAGGCGGCCCTCGAGGATGGCATTGACCAAGCCTTCGGCAATCTTGCGGTAGGACGCCTGGCCGGTGCCTTCTTCAAGCCGCAGCAAGGGGCGCCATTTACGCATCTGGACCATCTGAAGTATCCAAATCTGGAGGTTTTAATGGGCCTAGTCTAGCGCAACAATCAGGTCTCACTCATCCCGAGGTCTTTATGAATACACGTCATGTCATCGAACTCTCTCCCTCGGGGAAAACCTTTGACGCGGGCGACGAACTCTTGCTCGACGCCATGCTCGCCAGTGGCCTGGCCGTGCCGTTCTCTTGTCGCCGTGGCGCCTGCGGTTCGTGCAAGGTAGTGGTCGCTGAAGGTGCGTACCGGGCCAAGCGCCTGGCGCCGGGCGCGCCGCAGCCTTCTTATCCTTTGGCAGCCAATGAGATGTTGTTATGCCAGAGCCACGCCTGTGGCGACATGCGCCTGCATATTCCCGGCTGGTCGCTGGATACGCCCGCGCTGGTAGTGGCGGCGCAAGTGCACAGCAAGCGTGCGCTGGGGCCCGATGTGATCGAGTTGATATTGACGCCCGAAACCCCAGTGGCGGTGCGGGCTGGCCAATACCTCAAGTTCCGCCTGGCGGACGATGACACGCG
>NZ_WKCD01000401.1:0-3611 GCF_021606625.1 Pseudomonas sp. PA-4-8C | reverse complement strand
GTATGGCGCCATGGCGGTGCCGGATGACCACGGTGTGGCGCAGAACGTGAGTGCCATCGTGCAGGACGGTTATACATTGCTGGACGCCTGTCGCGGTGGCTTTGCCAAGGTCGATCCGCTGTTGCTCAACTTCATCCAGCGCACCGAACAAGCGTACGGTCTACCGCTGGAGCCGCTCTACACCGGCAAGGCGCTGCTGGCGTTGAAACAGCAGATTAAGGCCGGACGCTTCGCCCCCGCCACTCGCCTGATCTTCGTCCATACCGGCGGCTTACAAGGCCGCCGAAGTGTGGCGCCCATTTGAAGGGGCTGATAAATATCAGGCAATGAGGCGTCGGCTGCCTGCTGGTCCCCTCAAATAGATATATGGCTTTCAATGAAGTGGGCACTCAGGGCAACCACCTCCTTGTATTGCAGGTCTACCGTAATCATGTGATAGCAGTTATCCAACAGCACTTTGGTGACAGGGCCTGCGAGTTTCTGTTCGGTGTAATCGGCGTTCCACCTGCCACTGACATCATCCTCGATGGAGTGGATGATCAGCGCGGGTGCGTTGATCAACGGCATGCGCCGTTTCACTCGTGTCGTCAGTTTATGCATTTGCCGCAGACTCTTGCCAGACATGCTCAGCAAGCCTGCAGCACTGCTTTCACCCATTTTCATCTGCCGTTCGACAATGGCTCGCAACCGCCTGTTTTTAATACCGAACGGCGGCCGCTCATTGAAGACGCAAAAGTCCAACACAAAGGGAATTCGAGTTACCCAAGGCATTAACCGTGTGACGGGTGAGGCGTTCCAGCCATCGTTACGCAAGGTCAGGGAATATAACAACAGCCCGGCAACTTGCCCTGGGTGTTCGGACGCCACATACATCGACATCACGGCCCCCATGGACAAACCGCCGACAAACACCTGCCCATGGCGTTGCTTGACCTGTACGAAGGTCTTTCGCACGCCTTCGTACCAGTCCTGCCAGCCAGTGGCCTGCAAGTCGCTGTTGTCGCCGCAGTGCCCGGCCAGCGTGGGCACATACACCGTGCAGTTACCCGCCTTGGCCAGGCCCTTGGCGACCTGGCGCAACTCGGTCGGTGTGCCGGTCAGGCCGTGGATCAACAGGATCCCGACCGGACCATCACCGAGAACGAAACCGGCAGTGCCTTCACCGAGGTCGATCCCTTGAGCATTCACCGCGTGGTCGCTCGCACCAGCAGTTGCTCCAGCAACTTCAGGCCCAGGTCGATTTCCGGGTAGCTGATCTCAAGGGACGGTGCCAGGGTGATCACGTTCTTGTAGTAACCGCCCACATCGAGGATCAACCCGAGCTTCTGGCCGTCTACCAGCATGTCGCCTTTCATGCCTTCTTCGACCATGTAGTCCAGGGTCGCCTTGTCCGGGGTGAAGCCATCCGGGCCGCAGATCTCGCAGCGCAGCGCCAGGCCCAGGCCGTCCACATCGCCGATGATCGGGAAGCGTTTTTGCAAGTCTTGCAGGCCTTCCAGGAAGTATTTGCCCTTGGCCATGACCATGGCGCCGTAGTCGACTTCGCTGGTCATCTTGAACATTTCCAGGCCCACCGCGGTACCCAAAGGGTTGGAGGCGAAGGTGGAGTGAGTCGAACCTGGCGGGAACACCTTCGGGTTGATCAACTCTTCACGGGCCCAGATACCGCCCAATGGGTTGAGGCCATTGGTCAGCGCCTTGCCGAACACGATCACGTCCGGTTGTACGTCGAAGTGCTCGATTGACCAGAGTTTGCCGGTGCGATAGAAGCCCATCTGGATTTCGTCGGACACCATCAGGATGCCGTGCTGGTCCAGGACGTGCTTGAGCTCGCGGTAGAAATTCATCGGCGGGATCACGTAGCCACCGGTGCCCTGGATCGGCTCGACATAGAAAGCTGCGTATTCGCACTGGTTGGTTTTAGGGTCCCAGACACCGTTGTATTCGGTCTCGAACAAGCGGGCGAACTGCTGCACGCAATGGCTGCCGTACTCTTCCTTGGTCATGCCCTTCGGGCCACGGAAGTGGTAAGGGAAGGGGATGAAATTGGCGCGTTCGCCAAAGTGGCCGTAGCGACGACGATAGCGGAAGCTGGAGGTGATCGACGAGGCGCCGAGGGTGCGCCCGTGGTAGCCGCCTTCGAAGGCGAACATCAGGCTTTTACCGTTGCTGGCGTTGCGCACCACCTTCAGGGAATCTTCGATGGACTGCGAACCGCCGACGTTGAAGTGCACACGGCCGTCGAGGCCGAACTTGTTCTTGGCATCGACCGCGATCATTTCCGACAGCTCGATCTTGCCTTTGTGCAGATACTGGCTGGCGATTTGCGGCAGGGTGTCGATCTGCTTTTTCAGCGCGTTGTTCAGGCGCGGGTTGGCATAGCCGAAGTTGACGGCCGAGTACCACATTTGCAGGTCGAGGTAGGCCTGGTCTTCGGTGTCCCACACATAAGAGCCTTCGCAGCGGCTGAAAATCCGCGGTGGCTCGATGTAGTGGACAGTGTCGCCGTAGGAGCAATACTTGGCTTCTTTATCCAGAAGCACCTGGTCTTCGGCGGTAGCGATACGGATATCAGACATGATGGAAGAGTTCCTGATGGTCAGAAGAGGTGTTGAAGGTGGTGGCATTGGCGGCGAGGCCTTGTGGCAACTTGGCCAGCAACGCCGGCACTTGCGCAAAGGTGTCGAAGCGCGCATGAGGGATCTGGTGGGCGACGCAGTACTCGGCGAGGCTGCCCTTGGCGAACACGAAGTCTGCAGTGGAGGCCACGCACATGTCGGACTTGCCGTCGCCGATCACCAGCACGCGCTTGTTGCGCGGCGTGGATTTGCACTTGCAGTTGCCGGACGCGGCGCGGCAGGCATCGCTGGCATACGGGAAGTCGATGCGCCAGCTGTCCTGGTCGACCTGGCGCAGGCGGTTGGCGAGGATCGGCAGCAGGGTCACGTAGTTGCGCGAAAGGATGCGGGCAATGCCCTGCTCGATGCCGTCGCTGACCACTTCGATGGAGGCACCCAGGCCCATGACGTGATCGACAAAGTCCGGGAAGTCCGGGTCGATCTCGACGCTGTCGAAGTACGCCAGCAGTTCAGCCGGGGTGGCCTTGATCAGCGCCAGTTGGCGGCTCAGGCATTCGCGTGAACCGATATGTCCATCCAGCCATTCCTGCTCAATGGTTTCCCACTCGGGGCCGGCGAAGCGTTGGAGGACGTTGTCGATGACATCGGTGGGGGTAATGGTCCCGTCGAAGTCACACACGATATGCCAGTTGATCATCTGCCTTTCCTTTAGGTAAAGGGCCTTGGAGGAGCGCGCTGTATGCGCTTGCCAAGGGATAGAGCAGGGACTGTGCCAACTGGCGAAAACCCCGCAGGGCTGGGGGGCTGGGGCGAAATGCGCAGCGATAGGTGTCGCGCAAGCTACAATTTTTGTAGCTTGCTACAAACAACATGAGTGCTTGCGCAGGCGCGTCGGTTTGCGCGTTCATGCGCGCCTGCCCACCTTCAGGAAACGTCCCCATGTCCAAGCTCGCTGCTGCTGTATTCACCGGTTTACTTGGAGGGTGGGGCCTTTGCGGGGCCGCATGGGCAGAGGGCATCACGGGCGATGTG
>NZ_WKCD01000400.1:0-3642 GCF_021606625.1 Pseudomonas sp. PA-4-8C | reverse complement strand
GCTCCATGGCCCCGGACAACTCATCGGTGAGTGCGTTGCTGCGCCCTTCGAGGAACATCACCGAATGGCGCACATCCTCGGCGTACTCCGAAGGTTCCACCAGGCCCACGCAGGGCGCCTTGCAGCGCTTGATCTGGTATTGCAGGCACGGCCGGGTGCGGTTCTTGTAGAAGCTGTCTTCGCACTGACGCACAAAAAAGGTTTTTTGCAGCAGGCTCAGGCTTTCACGAATCGCCCCGGCGCTGGGGTAAGGCCCGAAGTACTTGCCCTTTTGCTTCTTTGCCCCGCGGTGAATGCTCAGGCGGGGAAAGTTGCCGTCGGATAAAAACACGTAAGGGTAGGATTTATCATCACGCAACAGGATGTTGTAAGGCGGCCGCCATTCCTTGATCAGCGTCTGCTCAAGCAGCAGCGCCTCGGTTTCATTGGCGGTGATGGTGGTTTCGACCTGGGCGATACGCGCCACCAGGGCGGCGGTTTTCGGCGCAAGGCCGGTCTTGCGAAAGTAGCTCGCCAGACGGTTCTTCAGGTTCTTGGCTTTGCCCACGTAAAGCAGGCGCGCCTCGCTGTCGAACATGCGGTACACGCCGGGGCGGCCACTGCAGGTGGAGAGAAAGGCACTGGGATCAAACGGTGTGGTCATGTCAGGCGCTGGCGTCCACCATGCCGTGGCGCACTGCGAGCAGGGTCAATTCAACATCACTGCTGATGGCAAGCTTCTCGAAGATACGATAACGGTAGGTATTGACGGTCTTGGGCGACAGGCACAGCTTGTCAGAGATGGTCTGCACCTTCTGGCAACCGACGATCATCAGGGCGATCTGGATTTCCCGCTCCGACAGCGCATCAAATGGCGAATCGCTGGTGGGCTGGAACGACTTGATCGCCAATTGCTGGGCAATTTGCGGGCTGATGTAACGCTGGCCGGCAAATACCAGGCGAATGGCTTGCACCATCTCGGCCAGGCCCGCGCCCTTGGTGAGGTAGCCGGCGGCACCGGCTTGCAGTAAACGGGTGGGAAACGGGTCTTCCTCGCACACCGTGACCACCACGACCTTGATGTCCGGATGGCTGCGCAATAACTTGGTCGTGGCACCAAGACCGCCAATCCCAGGCATCTTGACGTCCATCAGTACCACATCGGGCTTCAACTCCCGGGCCTTGATCAGGGATTCCTCCCCCGACTCCGCCTGGCCGACTACTTGCAGGCCGTCGATGTCAGCCAGCATTCGTGTAATGCCTGTACGAACGAGATCATGGTCATCGACTACTAGCACCCTAATCAAGCAGACACCTCGCGATATGGTCTTATAGGTTGCTGAACACCTTAGCAAAAAACCAAGGCGCAGACCTAGTTGCAAGTGTCATATATATAGAGATTAAACGTGCTGCGGCTGTTCGCCGGCTGGCGAACAGCCCTGTTTCCTGGGCTAAAGGTCAGGATTCCTGGGGGGGCGACTTGGCTTTTCCGTTCACTACGGATGAATGCTCAGCCAAGGTACTGGTCAAGCGACGGATTGCGTCCTGGTCTTCCTTGAACATCGCTCGGTAATTGCCCAGCACTTTCTCTTCGATCTTGCTCAGGTTATCCAGCTGGATCGGCGTTGGGCTGCCGGTCAACACGTACAGGATATCCACACCTTTTTCGGCGACGCGAGACAAATAGTCGGCCTTGGGTGCACGACCACCGCTTTCATATTTGCCTTGGGCGTTCGCTTCAACGCCTCCAATTTCTCCAAAAACTTTCTGCGACAGGCCAAGTCGCTCTCTTTCTTGCCTTAAGCGCGAACCGATTCCACTCATTTGGATGTATGATCCTAAATTGGCACACCCCAAGAGGTGTCACACCATCACTTCGTTAAACAAACTTGAACGGTTTTGAACTATGCCCGGAATCCGTACTGCTGCACAAGCCAAGGCCTGGCTGGAACATCAAGGAAAGTCAGTTCAAGCGTTCGCCCGGGAGCATGGCGTAGACCCGGCAACCACGTATCAAGTGCTCTCCGGGCGCAAAAAGGGACGGCGTGGAGAAGCCCATAAAGTGGCGGTACTTCTGGGCATGAAAGAGGGCGTTATCGTGGATGAGCCAAGAGCTCAATCCCACGACGAACAAAGCACTAACTGACAGCAGTATGCGCTTATTTGTAGGACGTGCCTGTTTTAGTCCGATGTGAGTGCGCGACACTCACGCTCCATCCGCCAGAAGCCATCCTCTTCACCGACAATGCTCAACCCTAAGCGCTGATACAGCCTTCTTGCCGGGTTGGTCTTGAACACCGTCAAACGTAGAAAGCCCAGGCCCTCGACGCGTGCCTTGAACGCCATTTGCTCCAGCACCCATGTGCCCGCGCCCTGCTTGCGGCAGCATTCCAGCAGGTGCAGCTCGCGGATATACAGGGCCTTGCCATCGCGGCTCAGGCTGATAAAGCCCATGACGACGTCATCGTTGCAGATCAGCCAGTTCTCGCGGCCCGCCCAGGCCACGTCGAAGCCGTCGCTGGACCACAACAAGCCGTTCTGACGGTAGTAATGGCTCATGGCCTGCTGGGTCAGGGTGCGGGCAAACGGCAGGTCCTGCTCGATGGCCCGGCGCAAATGAAACCTCATTCAGAGGGCGACCACTTGGCCGGTCCACTGCCCGCCGTCGCGACGGGCGATCACCAACGCGTCGCCGACACCGGGGGCGGCAACAAGCAAGTTGCCATCGGCGGTCCAGATCGCACTGCGACCGGCACAAGCCCAGCCTCCAGATGGGCCACCGTGGTTAGCCATCAGTACCAACAGGCCATGCTCGGCCGCATAGCCTTCAAGCAAAGCACTGTCCGCCGCGTAGCCTGCCTCGCTGATCAGTACGCTTGCGGCATACACTGTGGCGCCCGCTGCCGCCGCTTGGCGTGGATGGCTGGCCTGGGAAAAGTCCGCACACACCGCCAATGCTATGCGGTCATCTCCGAATGCCAAGACCTCACCGCCCTGCCCCGCAGCAAATGCCAGCTCCTCACCGGGGTGCAAGTGCTGCTTGGTGTAGACGCCGACTGAGCCGTCCGCCCCCAGCACCAACGCGCCGATCAGCACGCCTGCTTGTGGCGCCAACCGCACCGGCATGCCCACCACGGCCGTCAACCGCAGCTCCCGCGCCAGCTCACGCAACGGCGCCAATACGGCGTCTTGCGGGGCGATGGCCAAGTCGGCCGCCAGGAACGGCTCGTAGCCGGTCAGTGACAGTTCTGGAAACACCAGGCATTGCACGCCCTGTTCAGCCGCGGCCCACATCAACGCCAGGTGCCGCTGGATATTGGCAGCGACATCGCCCGGGATGGAAACGGTTTGCGCCGCAGCAAGGGTCAAGGCAGTCATGGTCGCGTCCTGGCAATCATTGTTTGAGAGCCGTCAGCATATCCACACTTGCCCCATAGCGGCATAGGTATCTACACAACGCTGTAACGGTGGACGGTAACCACGATGCGAAGCGAGTCGCTCTTGATCTGCTTTTGATCTTGATCTCAAGCGCCCCATCAAACCACGCTGGCCGGAATTCGACAGGGATTTGGGGGGTAAACCGGCAGGGATGCCGGTTTAGCCGCCCCGCGCCATGGATGGCGCGTGGCGGCGGCCCCCCAAATCACTGGCGGATTACGGGCA
>NZ_WKCD01000040.1:0-32837 GCF_021606625.1 Pseudomonas sp. PA-4-8C | reverse complement strand
CCGCTGGACAGGTCGAGCCAATCCGCTTCGGCAATGCCGTACTCAATCGCGGCCTTACGCAGCCGACCACCATGTTCAAGCATAGATTTGCGCCCCCACGCACAGGACCAGCAGCCACAACCATACGCCGCGCTGCACCAGTTGCCAGCCGCGATCAATGGAATCGGCGTCGGCCGGCGGGCCTTCGCCCAATGGCGGGCGCTGGTGCACCTCGCCGTGATAAATCGCCGCGCCGCCGAGCTCCACACCCAAGGCGCCGGCCCCTGCCGCCATCACCGGGCCGGCGTTGGGGCTGTCCCAAGTCGGGCCCTGGGTGCGCCAGCATTTGAGCGCCAGGCGGGTTTTACCCAATAACGCGTAGGTTAAGGCCACCAAACGCGCAGGAATATAGTTGAGCACATCGTCGATCCTGGCGGCTGCCCAGCCGAAGCGCTCAAAGCGCTCATTGCGATAGCCCCACATGGCGTCCAGGGTGTTGCTCAAGCGATAGAGCACCACGCCCGGCACACCGGCTACCACAAACCAGAACAACGCGGCGAATACCGCATCGCTGCCGTTCTCCAGCACCGATTCGGTGGCAGCACGGGCGACTTCAGTGCGGTCCAGTTCGCTGGTCTGGCGGCTGACCAGGTAACTCACACGGGTGCGCGCTTCGTCCAGATCATTACGGCGCAGGGCCTGGGCCACTGGGGTTACGTGCTCACCCAGGCTGCGCATGCCCAGGGCGCAGTACAACGCCATAATCTCCAGCAGCCAGCCGATATAGGGCGCCCACGACAACGCCGTGGCCAGCAGGGTCAGCGGCACCACGGCGATAAACCACGCGGTCACGCCATGGCTGCGCCAGCCACGCCCACCGCTATTGAAGCGTTGCTCGATGCGCCCGGCGAAATTGCCGAACGCCACCAGCGGATGCCAGCGCCTGGGCTCACCCAGCAGCGCATCCAGCGCCACCGCAGCCACACACAGCAAGGCCACACTCATTGACTCACTCCCCACGTGTTTTCATACAGCATGTCACTTAGCGGTCGCGGCTCGGCCCAGCCTTCCAGCTGCAACATCGGTGCCGGGTAAAACTCGGCCACCGGCCCCAGGCACAACACAGCCAGGGGTTTTGCGCCGGGCGGCAAGCCCAGCAGCTCGGCCAGGGCCTGGGGATCGAACAGCGAAACCCAGCCCATGCCCAATCCTTCCACGCGCGCCGCCAACCACAGGTTCTGGATCGCGCAGGAGAGCGAGGCCATGTCCATTTCCGGCAAGGTGCGGCGCCCGAAGATATGGCGCTCGCGGTCGTCCATCAGCGCTGCGACCAGTACCTCGGCACAGTCGTTGATGCCTTCGACCTTGAGTTTCATGAACGCATCGGAGCGCTCGCCCAATGCTTCGGCTGTGCGTACGCGCTCTTCTTCCACCAACTGTTGAATCTGGCTGCGCAGCGGGCGATCGCTGATGCGGATAAAACGCCACGGCTGCATCAGGCCGACGCTGGGCGCCTGGTGCGCGGCGTGGAGCAGGCGTTGCAGCAGTTCAGGCGCGACATTGCCGCCGCTGAAGTGGCGCATGTCGCGGCGTTCGGCGATGGCGCGGTAGACGGCCTGGCGGTCGGCCTCGGGGAAGGCGTTGTCAGTCATGGCCTCATCGGGGGCAAGCCCCCTCCCACATTTGGAATGCATTCCCCTGTGGGAGCTGGCTTGCCTGCGATAGCGGTCTCAAGGTCTGGGGCGAACAACGCGGCCACCGCGCCAGGATTCGACGGAAAATAAAAGTGCACATAGGAGGCGGTCAAACGCCCCTGTCGGTAAACCGCTTCAGCCCCGCGCCCGCCGTTAGGGCTCAGACCACGGGCAATCGGCGCCCATTCGGTACTGGTCAGGGAATGGTGATAGGTATGCCCACGCAACGTGCCCTCCGGCATCTCAACGCTTTGCAGCGCCAGGGCCGCGAGTTTCTTCTGCATCACCGCATCGCCTTGTAACAAGCCAACCAGTTCGGCGCGTGTACCCTCCACATCGGTCAACGAGTCGAGCAGATAGAGCATGCCACCGCATTCGGCGAGCAGCGGTTTGCCAGCGGCGTGATGAGCACGAATGGCGTCCAGCATCGCGGTATTGGCCGACAATGCCTGGTGGTGCAGTTCTGGATACCCGCCGGGCAGATAGAGGCTGTCAGCTTCGGGCAGTTGCCGATCATGGATCGGTGAGAAGAACTTCAGCTCGGCGCCCATCGCCCGCAGCAAATCCAAACTGGCGCCGTAAGTAAAGGCAAAGGCTTCGTCACGGGCCACGGCAATACGCACACCGGCCAGCAAGGGTTCGGCTTCGATCACCTCGGGCGCGGCAAAGGTCACCGGCGGCGGCAGGGCCACTTCGCAGCTGCTGCCCAACGCCTGGGCGGCAGCGTCCAGGCGCACGTCAAGATCATTCAGTTCGCTGGCTTGCACCAGGCCCAGATGACGGCTGGGCAGTTCGATGCCGGTCTCGCGGGACAATGCACCGTACCAACGCAAGCCCTCGGTAAGGCTGCCTTCGAGCAATTGCGCATGGCGCAGGGTGCCGACGCGATTGGCCAGCACGCCGGCGAACGGCAGGTCGGGTTGATAGCGCGCCAACCCCAAAGCCAGGGCGCCGAACGTCTGGGCCATGGCGGTGCCATCGATCACACCCAGCACCGGTACACCGAAGTGTCGCGCCAGGTCAGCGCTGGAAGGCGTGCCGTCGAACAGGCCCATCACGCCTTCGATGAGAATCAGGTCGGCCTCCCCCGCCGCATCCCAGAGCAGACGGCGGCTTTCCTGCTCGCCCACCATCCACATGTCCAACTGGTACACCGGCGCGCCACTGGCTCGCTCGTGGATCATCGGGTCGAGAAAGTCCGGCCCGCATTTGAACACGCGCACCTTGCGTCCCAGGTTGCGGTGCAAGCGGGCGAGCGCGGCGGTGACCGTGGTTTTGCCCTGGCCGGACGCCGGAGCGGCGATCAATACGGCCGGGCAATGACGGGGCTGATTCAAAGTTCGACGCCTTTCTGTGCCTTGATACCGGCCTGGAACGCGTGCTTGAGCATGCCCATTTCGGTGACGGTGTCGCCCATTTCGATCAGTTCAGGCTTGGCGCCACGGCCGGTAACCACTACATGCTGCATGGGCGGGCGCGCTTGCAGGTCGCTGAGTACCTGGTCCAGGTCAAGGTAGCCGTGCTTGAGGGCGATGTTCAGTTCGTCCAGCACCACCAAGCCGATGGAGGGGTCATTCAACATGGCCCGGGACACCGCCCAAGCCGCTTCGGCGGCGGCGATATCGCGCTGGCGGTCCTGGGTTTCCCAGGTGAAGCCTTCGCCCATCACATGAAAGTGCACCTGCTCGGGGAAGCGGCGGAAGAACAATTCTTCGCCGGTGCTGTTACGCCCCTTGATGAACTGCACCACACCGCATTGCATGCCATGGCCCATGGCTCGGGCCAGCATGCCGAACGCCGAACTGCTCTTGCCTTTGCCATTGCCGGTCAGCACCAGCAGCAGGCCGCACTCGTTGGGGGAATTGGCGATGCGCTCGTCAATCACGGCTTTTTTGCGCAGCATGCGCGCCAGGTGGCGTTCGTCGCGTTCGGGGGAATCAGTCATGGCAGCTCTCCGTTGGGGCTGGACAAAAACGGCGGGCAGGAAAAAGAAAAAACAGACAGCCAAGCATCGCCCACCGTGATGCTGTTGGATGATCCAGGCCGGTCTCCGGGCTCATGAGTGGCGCTTTTGATAGCAAGCAGCCGAGGGTGCGCCTTCCCATATCGCACGCGATACAGTGGCAAACAGCACCGTCTTGACTCATTTACCGTTGCGGGGGCAGCGCCGGAATCGCGGCAGCACTGTGTACAAGTGCGCTCACTCACCGGCTTCCCTGTTTCACTCCGTCGACGCGTACGCCACAGAGCACCTGGAACAAGCCGCGAAGGTTAGTGGGTTGGGGGTGGAGCGTCAATTAAAGCTGGCCTTGGACTTGAACCATCCGCCGTTCGTGCTTCTCTACCCCTACAGGTATCAAGGAGAAAACCATGCCTAAAACCCGACTCGCCCTACTGATCATGTTCGCCGGTAGCCTCGCTGCGTGCGGCGAAAGCTCGACCCTGCAGGTCGCCGACGGCACCGGGCCCTCGCCCCGGCTGCCGGAGCCGAACAAGACGCTGATCCCCACCGTCAATATCGCCCCGGCCATCGGCTGGCCCGAAGGCGCCAAGCCCATCGCGGCCGCAGGCACCCAAGTGGCTGCGTTCGCCGAAGGCCTGGACCACCCGCGCTGGCTCTACGTGCTGCCCAACGGCGACGTGCTGGTGGCCGAGACCAATGCACCGCCCAAACCGGACGACGCCAAAGGCGTACGTGGCTGGGTGATGGAAAAAGTCATGGACCGCGCTGGCGCCGGGGTGCCGAGCCCGAACCGTATTACCTTGCTGCGCGATGCCGACCATGACGGTGTTGCAGAAACTCGCACGGTGTTCCTGGAGAACCTCAATTCGCCGTTTGGCATGACCTTGGTGGGCAACGACCTGTATGTGGCCGATTCGGATAAGTTGCTGCGCTTCCCCTATCAGCCGGGTGAAACCGCAATCACCTCCCCAGGCACAAAGGTGGTGGATTTACCCGGTGGCCCCTTGAACCACCACTGGACCAAAAATGTGGTGGCCAGCCAGGACGGCAGCAAGCTGTACGTGAGCGTCGGCTCCAACAGCAACGTCGGCGAAAACGGCCTGGAAGCCGAACAGGGCCGCGCCGCCATTTGGGAAGTCGACCGCGCCAGCGGCCAGCACCGCATTTTTGCCTCCGGCCTGCGCAACCCCAACGGCATGGCGTGGGAACCACAGAGCGGCAAGCTGTGGACGGCGGTCAACGAGCGCGATGAGATCGGCAGTGATCTGGTGCCGGACTACATCACCTCGGTCAAGGATGGTGGCTTCTACGGCTGGCCTTTCAGTTATTACGGCCAGCATGTGGATGTGCGTGTGACCCCGCAGAACCTGGACATGGTCGCCAAGGCCATCGCTCCGGACTATGCGGTAGGCCCTCATACCGCGTCGCTTGGGCTGACTTTCGCCGAGGGCAGCAAACTGCCCGCCCCCTTCAGTAATGGCGCATTTATCGGCCAGCATGGTTCCTGGAACCGCAAGCCGCACAGTGGCTACAAGGTGATTTTCGTTCCCTTCGAAGGGGGCCAGCCGAAAGGGCAACCGGTGGATGTGCTGACGGGGTTTCTTGATAGCAATGAGAAAGCCATGGGCCGGCCGGTCGGCGTGGTGATAGATCAGCAGGGGGATTTGCTGGTGGCCGATGATGTGGGCAATAAGGTTTGGCGGGTGTCGGCTGCTAAGTAGATCGCCACACACCCATGTGGGAGCGGGCTTGCCCGCGATTACGGTGGCCCAGCCAACTAACCCGTCGACTGACACACTGCATTCGCGGGCAAGCCCGCTCCCACATTTTGGAGTTTTATTGATTCAGGGGTTACGCGCCAGATTCTCTGGCAACACGCGTTTGGCACTCAGGTAGGCATTCTGCCAATACGCTTTGGATAGCGTATCCAGCTTCACCGTACCGCCGGTTTGCGGCGCGTGTACGAAGCGCCCCTCCCCCACATAAATGCCCGCATGGCTGACCCGCGAACCACCACCGGTGGCGAAGAACAGCAGGTCGCCGGTCTGCAGGTTTTGTTCGCTGACGTCCTGGGCACGCATCACGATCAGTTCACGGGTGGTGCGCGGCAATGAGATGCCAGCAGCGTCGCGGAATACAAAGCCGATCAGGCCGCTGCAATCAAAACCCGAGTCCGGTGTGTTGCCGCCCCAGCGATAAGGCGTGCCGACCAGGCCCAGCGCACGAAAGAGCACGTCTTCGGCAGCTGGCGAGAAATTCTGGGTGGCATAGTTGAACACCGGCTTAGGCTTGACCGCGACGGGCGCGGGCGGCGGTGTGCGACTGGCGCAGGCGCTGAGCAGCGCGGCGCAAACAATAAGCATCAGGCGGGCCGAGGTCGACATGTGCAGAACAATCCTGGTCTGGATGCGGCTTTCGCTGCCGAACGTTGAAAACCAGAACGCGCAAGCAAAGCTCGCGCGAACGGATAACAACAATGTCCAGGGATTCTAGCGCTTACACGTCAAACTTCAAGTATCACTTTAACTTTACTTACTAGCGGTAACCGTCGTCGGGGCCATGGCGAGTGCGCGCTTGGCTTCGATGAAGGTTTTGCTCCAGTAGCTGTCACCGAGGTTATCGACCCGAACACCACCACTGCGGCGGCTGCTGGAATGAATAAACTGGTTATCGCCCAGGTAGATACCGGCGTGGCTGACACGACCGCGGCCACTGGTACTAAAGAAAAGCAGATCACCGGGCTTGAGGTTGTTTCGTGCGACCAACGGTGCATTCACGTTGATCATCTCGCGCGTGGAGCGCGGCAGGTTCATACCGGCTTCTTCACGAAACAGGTAGCCAATGAAACCGCTGCAATCAAAACCGGCTTCCGAGGTGCCGCCGAAACGGTAACGGGTACCGATCAAGGACATGCCGCGCTCAAGGATGCTGTCGGCCAGAAGTGGCAGCTGGTAAGGCTTGCTGTCGGAGAACTCGGCGAGTTCTTTTTCGGTTGCCACCTCTTCTTCATAAACAGAAGCAGACTGTGCAGCAACGAACTTTGCCTGATTTTGAACCTGTGGTTTTTGCTGTTCTGCCACCTGCTGAGGGTGGGAGGCGCAACCAAACAACAGGGTAACGAGTGCGAGAGGCACGAGGGGTGCGAAGCGATTTAGCATGGGCACGACCGTGGCTGATGTGTAAAGAAGCCGAGACTATGCCCTCTATCACATCGATTTGCAAATTCAATCGTGATCTATGTGACTTCCCGTTTCGACCGTGACATCTAAGCCGTGATTCCATTTATTGCTTCAGCTGCGTAGCCCTTAAGGCTCAAACGCAGGGTTTCTGACGCCTTGAAAATGCCGACATATGGAAAATCAAGACCTTACCAACCCAAGGTTTCTTTGAGGAAAGGGATCGTCAATTTTCTTTGCGCCTGTAAAGAAGCCTGGTCGAGCTGTTCAAGCAAATCAAACAGCGCACTCATGCTTCGGGTACCACGGGTGAGAATAAAGTGCCCGACTTCGTCGGTCAGGTGCAGGCCACGACGGGATGCACGCAGTTGCAGCGCACGCAGCTTGTCCTCGTCGGACAACGGGCGCATCTGGAAGATCAGCGCCAGGGTCAGCCGCGACTTGAGGTCGGCCAGCTTCACCGGCAGCTCGCGGGGCGAGGTAGAGGCCGCAATCAGCAGGCGTCGGCCGCTGTCGCGCAGGCGGTTGAACAGATGAAACAGCGCCTCTTCCCACTCTGCTTTGCCGGCCACTGCCTGCAAGTCGTCGAGACACACCAGTTCGTATTGCTCAAGGTTATCGAAGATGCCGATGCCGCGGTCCATCAACTCTGCCAGGGGCAGGTACACCGCCGGTTCGCCCATCTGTTCGAAACGCAGGCAAGCGGCCTGCAGCAGGTGGGTGCGCCCCACGCCATGCTTGCCCCACAGATAAATCAGGCTTTCAGTCCACCCGGCGTCGGCTTCGCAGAGCCGCTCGACATAGCCGAGTGCAGCGGCATTGGCGCCTGGGTAGTAGTTGATAAAGGTAGCGTCATCACGCAGACGCACACCTAGGGGCAGCTGAATCGGTTTCATGCTGACTGAACGGCTCCCATCGAACCGTTAGTGGCCTCTGTGTAAAGTTTGCAAAGTTTATACCCGTGACGCCGGGCGCACAATGCAGCAGACCACAAGCAAAATCAAAGGTTTGCGTTAACTCGCAGGTTTACGCGAATTGTTTGACGCACCCGGCGCCAATAACAACAAACCCGGCCAGGGCCGGGTTTGTGACATTGCGATTACAACTCGGGCTCATCCACCCCTGTGTAAACGTCCGAATCCTTGTACAGGTCGTGCACATGGCGCACCAGCACCATGATCACCGCCGCCACCGGCAACGCCAGCAGGATGCCGGTAAAGCCGAACAGCTCACCACCCGCCAGGATCGCGAAGATCACCGCCACCGGGTGCAGGCCAATTCGATCGCCCACCAGCAGTGGCGTCAGCACCATACCTTCCAAGGCCTGGCCGACCATGAACACCGCGACAATCCCCAGCATCGGGTACAGGTCGCCGCCAAACTGGAACAGCCCCGCCACCAACGCCGCGCCGATGCCGATCACAAAGCCCATGTAGGGCACGATGGCCGCCAGGCCCGCGATCAAGCCGATCAAGAGTCCCAGCTCAAGGCCGATCGCCATCAGGCCCGCAGCGTAAATCACGCCCAGGGCCAGCATCACCAGCAACTGCCCGCGCACGAACGCACCCAGCACCTCATGACACTCCGCCGCCAGGGAAACCACGCGCTCTTCGCGGTCACGGGGCAGCAGGCTGCGGATCTTGGCCATCATGATGTCCCAGTCTCGCAGCAGGTAGAACGCCACCACCGGGATCAGCACCAGGTTGGTCAACCAGCCGATCAGCGCCAGGCTCGACGCGGTTGCCTGGCTGAGCACCACCGTGACGATATCGGTGGTCTTGTCCATATGCTCGCTGATGGCCGCCTTGACCTTGTCGAACTTCCAGAAGCCATCTGCCAGCCCGAACTTGGACTGGGCCCACGGCATTGCCGTGTGCTGCAACCAGTCGAGCATCTGCGGCGCCAGTTCATAAAGGCGGAACAGCTGCTTGGCCAACATCGGCACCAATAT
This sequence comes from Pseudomonas sp. PA-4-8C, assembly GCF_021606625.1. Lineage (NCBI taxonomy): Bacteria > Pseudomonadati > Pseudomonadota > Gammaproteobacteria > Pseudomonadales > Pseudomonadaceae > Pseudomonas > Pseudomonas sp. PA-4-8C. The sequence goes on along the minus strand of NZ_WKCD01000040.1, from coordinate 24,074 downwards.
CAACACCAGCGCCGTGATGATCAACGTGAACAGCGCAAACACCGTGATCACGCCCCAGGTGCGCGACATGCCGACTTTTTCCAGGCGATCCACCACCGGATCGAACAGATAGGCGAGCAGCAGCGCCACCAGGAACGGCGTCAGGATCGAATGCAGCAAGAACACAAAAACGCACAGCAGGACAATCCCGCCAAGCCACACCCAACGACGCGTATCCGCCATAAACCACTCCATCTGTTATTTACGCCCTTCTTCTATATAGAAGGAGGAACACCGTTTACCAACGAAAACGCAGTTGCGCCTGAGGCTCAGGTGCAGCAGCCGGTTGCGCGCCATCGATCACAGCTGGCTGGGCCGGGGCTTCGCCAGCAGGAATTTCCTGCAGCTTGGCCAGGCTCAGTTGGGTGCGCAGTTGTTCGGCGCTGCCATTGACGCGATACACAATCCGGTTGCCATCCACTAACTGCGGCTGGCCGCCAAAGGGCTCGAGCAAACGACCCAGGGCGGCGTAGCGCTCCAGGTTCATGCCTTGCACTTCAAGCAGTTGCTCAGTGCTCACGCCCGGCTTGACGGCAAAGCGTGGCGCCAGCTTTTGACTGACCGCCAGCAAGACAGCGTCGGCGAGCGCGGCAGTGTCAGCGCCTTGGGCGGTGCCCTCCTCAGCCTTGTCGCCCAGCCACAGGCGCCATTTGGCCTGCCACTGGCTGCCTTCCTGGCGCGCATGCACCGCCAGCAACGCATCGGCACCGTAGCGCTCGGACGCTGCACGCAACGGCGTGGCGTCCGGACTCTCAAGATTCGGCGCGGTGGCAACTACCTGTTCATCCAGGTCTCCCAGCGGCAAGCGCAGCGGCAGACCCCGGTGTTGCGCGGCCCGGCGCAGGGCCTGGGCCACGGCCTGGCCATCGCCGACCAGGCTGCTGCCTTCGGTTGAATCGTTCAGCCACCAACCCAGGATCGACGGCCGGTTGCTGCCCCAGATCGACAGGCCTGCATCACGCAAGGCACGGTCGGTGCTGACCGGGTCGAAGTCCACTTGCAGGCTTTCCGGCGGGCCGGCGTCGTAGCCGTACTGGCTGATGATTTGTTGCGGGTCTTTGCGGATAGCCGCCAGGCCCGGGCCATCGGCGGCCTTGGCGTCGCCGGTCAGGCGGATCACCAGGGTCTGCACGGCGCGCTGGGTGGCTTGGTCGCGCTCTTGGGGCGACTGGCTGCTGACCGGTTCGAGCACTTGATAGAGGCCATTGAGGGTTTCGGCATGACTCGCCAGGCTGACCAACGACAAACAGCCCACAAAGAAGAATTTACACAGACGCATGGAAGATTCCCGAACGACAAATTTAGCGGTTGGAACAGACCGCGTGATCTCGGTTTGGCAAGGCTGTGACACAGCGACCGGTAAAACATTCACAGGGTCCCGGTAAGTTTTCATACTGTCATAACGCTAGCGAGCTCAAGGCTATACCTTAATACGCACGATTACCGGCCCGATTTGCATTTTTTTGAGCTCATATGCCCTGCCCGTCGGCCCGAGGATGGCCGCTGCCCCTCAAGCCTGATAAAATCGCGCGCCTTCGCAGACCGTCAACGGCAGGGCCCTTTCCAAAAGCCCCTGCCCGCCCGGTCGTTACCCAGAAATCCCCCCTAAAGGCCTGGATCATGAGCAAGCAACCCTCCCTGAGCTACAAGGACGCCGGTGTAGACATCGACGCCGGTGAAGCATTGGTCGAACGCATCAAGAGCGTCGCCAAGCGCACTGCGCGCCCTGAAGTCATGGGTGGCCTGGGCGGTTTTGGCGCCCTCTGCGAAATCCCGGCCGGCTACAAGCAGCCTGTACTGGTGTCCGGCACCGACGGCGTGGGCACCAAGCTGCGCCTGGCCCTGAACCTGAACAAGCACGACAGCATCGGCATCGACCTGGTCGCCATGTGCGTCAACGACCTGGTGGTGTGCGGCGCCGAGCCGTTGTTCTTCCTCGACTACTACGCCACCGGCAAGCTCAATGTCGAGACCGCTACCCAGGTTGTGACCGGCATCGGCGCGGGCTGCGAACTGTCGGGTTGCTCCCTGGTGGGCGGTGAAACCGCTGAAATGCCAGGCATGTACGAAGGCGAAGACTACGACCTGGCCGGCTTCTGCGTGGGTGTGGTGGAAAAGGCCGAGATCATCGACGGCTCCAAAGTCGCTGCTGGTGACGCCCTGCTCGCCTTGCCATCGTCCGGCCCGCACTCCAACGGCTACTCGCTGATCCGCAAGATCATCGAAGTGTCCGGCGCCGACATCGAGAACATCCAGCTCGACGGCAAGCCACTGACCGACCTGCTGATGGCGCCGACCCGCATCTACGTCAAGCCATTGCTCAAGCTGATCAAGGACACCGGCGCCGTCAAGGCCATGGCCCACATTACCGGTGGCGGCCTGCTGGACAACATCCCGCGCGTCCTGCCAAAAGGCGCCCAGGCGATTGTCGACGTGGCCAGCTGGCAGCGCCCGGCAGTCTTCGATTGGCTGCAGGAAAAAGGCAACGTCAACGAAACCGAAATGCACCGCGTGCTCAACTGCGGCGTGGGCATGGTGATCTGCGTTGCGCAGGAACACGTTGAAACCGCACTGAACGTGCTGCGTGAAGCCGGCGAGCAACCTTGGGTCATTGGCCAGATCGCCACTGCGGCCGAAGGCGCAGCCCAGGTTGAACTGAAGAACCTCAAGGCTCACTGATGCCCCAGACCTGTGATGTCGTGGTGCTGCTTTCCGGCACCGGCAGTAACTTGCAGGCCCTGATCGACAGCACGCGCACCGGCGACAGCCCGGTGCGCATCGCTGCGGTGATTTCCAACCGCAGCGACGCCTACGGTCTGCAACGCGCCCGTGACGCGGGTATCGATACTCGCTCCCTGGATCACAAGGCGTTCGACGGTCGCGAGGCCTTCGACAGCGCCTTGATCGAACTGATCGACGCCTTCAACCCCAAACTCGTGGTCCTTGCCGGTTTCATGCGCATCCTCAGCGCAGATTTCGTCCGGCACTACGAAGGGCGCCTGCTCAATATCCACCCTTCCCTGCTGCCCAAGTACAAAGGCATGCACACCCACCAGCGCGCCCTCGACGCCGGCGACAGTGAGCATGGCTGCAGCGTGCACTTTGTGACCGAGGAACTCGATGGCGGGCCTCTGGTCGTACAGGCAGTGGTTCCGGTAGAGTCAGGCGACTCGGCGCAGACACTTGCGCAACGGGTTCATACCCAGGAACACAGGATTTACCCGCTGGCTGTTCGCTGGTTTGCCGAAGGACGGTTGATTCTTGGCGACCAGGGTGCATTATTGGACGGCCAGTTACTCGCGGCCAGCGGCCACTTGATTCGAACCTAGGAGATTTTATGCGTCGCGCCCTGCTTTTCGCTTTTGCGCTGTTCGCTTTGCCTGCCGTACAAGCGGCAGACCTTCACCCCTTCTCCGTCAGCTACACCGCCGACTGGAAACAACTGCCCATGAGCGGTTCGGCTGAACGCAGCCTGGCCAAGAATGGCGACGGTACCTGGACCTTGAATTTCAAGGCCTCGATGATGATCGCCAGCTTGACCGAAACCAGCGTGATCCTGTTCGACAAGGACACCCTGCAACCCAAGAGCTACAGCTTCGAACGCGGCGGCCTGGGCAAGGCGAAGAAGATCAACCTGGATTTCGACCAGAGCGCCAAAAAAGTCACCGGCTTTGAAAACAAAGACCCGGTCAATGTCACGCTCGAAAGCGGCATGCTCGACAAGTCCACCTACCAGCTTGCTCTGCAACGCGATGTTGCCGCGGGCAAAAAAAGCATGAGCTACCGCGTGGTTGAGGGTACCGACACCGATACCTACGACTTCCGCGTGATCGGCTCGGAAAAGGTCCAGACCAAGGTCGGTTCGATCGACGCGATCAAGGTCGAGCGCGTGCGTGATCCGTCCCAGAGCAAGCGCATCACCCAGATGTGGTTTGCCAAGGACCAGGGCGGTATCCTGGTTGCCCTGCGTCAGGTTGAGACCGATGGCAAGGAATACAACATCATGCTGCAGGATGGCACTGTTGACGGTAAGGCCGTCAAGGGTAGCTGATTGGGCTGATGTGCTGGAAAGAGCCTCGCTGAATGCGGGGCTTTTTTTTGCCTGGAATTTTAGGCGCGGCCACTACCGCTATCGCAGACAAGCCAGCTCCCACAGGGGAATGCATTTCAAGGTGGGAGCTGGCTTGCCTGCGATAGCGGTACCGAGGTCAACCTAGCCGCCCTGAACATGAAACTTTTGTCATAAACCCCCGGAGGTGGCGACGCAATGCCTCGGTTTACGCGGCCTGTAGCATTGTTGCGCTTTCTGCAATGAATTATTGCGCGCAAAATCAGTTTACTTAGCAAGCTAACAAATCATATAACAGAAGCCTGCGACGACTTGCCGCAGATCAACCAGAGATTGGAGCAAGCAGATGACTGTAAAAGTAACTGAACGCGACGATGAACATATGTCCCATGAAGCCGTAGGCCACGGGATTCACATCTGGGATGTCCATCAGCAAGACGTATTGGTCGGCATGTTTCACAACGAGAGCGACGCCCACAATTATAAAAACGAGCTCGAAACTCTCGAACTGCAACGCCAGGCAAAAAGCTCCTGAAGCTCTGAAATCATGTGGACGCCCGGCCCACGCAGCCGGGCCGTCTACAAGGAACCGCGCCTTTGGAGCGCGGTTTTTTTGTCAATAATCGCCATAAATTAATGTAACAAAAACACACACAAATAATGATTCTCGATATCATTCGTTCGCTTTTCATTCAGGCTCACGAATCAGGGAATCAATTAGATGCATGGAAATAGCAGCAAGCCAGAAAACGCGTTACTGGAACGCTGGAGCGAAGCACTTGCCACTGCGCAATTTCAGGCCAGCCACGTCAGCCTCCAAGCCCTGATCAATACGCTGGCACCCGCCGCCGAACGTAGCTTCCAACGCCTGATCCAAGCTTTGTTTCGTGAAAGCCTGCTGGCCCCCAGCACCCTCCTTTATGACGAACAGGGGCATTGCTCGCTGACACTACCTTGCCAAGCCCGACTACGTTTCGAACATTTGCGTCCTGGCCGCATGGCAAGCTGGGACCTGCGCGGCGAAGTCATCCTGTTGCGCGAAGGCCAGCCCGAACAGAAAATCCAATTCCCCTCACAATTGTTGACGTTACTTAACGCCAGCCTTGAGTCGCCTGCTGACCGGGAAGTGCTCAACCGCCTCAACGTCGAGATCGACGACAGCTTCATCAACGACACCTTGTGCCTGGCCTTCCATGAGCAATGGACGCTCAAGCTGCATGCGTCCATGGACCCGGTGTATCAAGACAATCTCCTCAGTCATCTCAAGAACAGCCCGAGCGTTATCAACCCGACTTCCGTGCTTGAACAGTGGGGAACATTGGGTCACCCATGGCACCCCAACTACAAGACCAAGCTGGGCCTGAATACCGAGCAAGTCATCGACTACTCGCCGGAATTCGAAGCACGCTTTCCGGTATTGCTGTGCGCGCTGCATCGCCAATTTGCCCATGTCGAAAAGTTGGCCGGTACCGCCGATTACTGGCAGTGGTGGAGCGAGCACTTCCCGCAAGCGGCACAGCAATTGACCGCAGTCCTGCAAGCACAGGGCCTTCAGGCAAGCGATTATCTGCCATTGCCCTCCCACCCTTGGCAGGCACGCCAGGAACTGCCCCAACTGTTCGCCAACGAAATCGGCGACAAACTGCTGGTGCTGACCGATATCGTCGCGTTTACCGCCCACCCCACCATGTCATTCAGAACCGTATTGCCTGAAGGGCGTTGCGATGCGCCTATGGTCAAACTGCCCGTGTCGCTGCGACTGACCAGCGTGCAGCGCACCGTCTCACCGCGCTCAGCGCGCATGGGCCCACGGATCAGCCATTTGCTGCTGGCCATTCTGGAGCGCGAGCCTGCGATTCAGAAAATCCTCAGCATCGTTCCCGAGCGTATCGGTGTGCATTTCAAGCCACAGCCGGCCAATGACGAGCACTCCCGCCACCTGGCGGTGCTCTATCGCGACAATCCCCATAGCCAGCTCCAGCCCGGGGAAATGGCCGTGCCGGTGGGCAGCCTGTTTGCCATTGATCAACACGGCCAGCCGCTGCTGCGCCAATGGGTGCGCCTGAGCCAAGGCAAGGATGACGCGGCGGCCATGCTCGCCTTCTTCCATGAGTACGCGGCGATCAGTGTGCCGGCGCTGCTGGGCATGTATTTGCGCTACGGCGTTGCATTCGAGGCCCATCAGCAGAACTCCTTTATGGTCATGGCCGCAGACGGGCAATTGAGCCGCCTGCTGTTACGCGATTTCGGCGATATCCGTATCGACCGCAAAACCTTGCACGCCCACGGCCTGGACATTGAACTGCACGACCCGAAGATGACGCTGTACGACGACGCCGGTTTCGTACGGGACAAACTCCTGCACACCGTATTCATGTGCCATCTGGGCGAGCTCATCCTGCTTGCCGCGCGCCACTTCGACATCCCCCAGGCGCTGCTCTGGAATGAACTGTCGGCACAGGTCAGCCAGTGTTTTGACGACCTGCGTTCGCAGGTTGATCCGCAGCGCTGGGCCACCGAGCGCGAAGCACTGCTGGAGCACGCGTGGCCGGCCAAGTCGTTCATGCGCATGCGCCTGCTGGAGAGTCATGCCGATATCGTCGGGCGGTTGCCTAACCCGTTGAGCGCGGCCGCCAATGCCGACTAACAACACAGCGCTGCGGCTGCTGGTGGTGATTCAGTTGGTGTCGATGGGGGCGATGGAGATGAGCGGACCGTTTTGGCCGCTGCAAATCCAGAAGCTGTTGGGCGTCGCCAATGCCCAGTACACCGGCCTGCTGTCTTCGCTGGTGTATGCCGGGCCAATGATGGCGGCGATGATCCTGACGCCTATGTGGGGAAGACTGGGCGACCGCACCGGCCATAAGCTCATGATCATCCGCGCGCTGCTGGCGTTAGCGGTGTGCCAGGCGCTGGCTGCAATTACACCTGATCCATGGTGGCTGGTGGCTATCCGTGTAGTACAAGGCGCATTGGCTGGTTTCATCGCCGCAGCCCAAGCCTACGCACTGGCCTGCTGCGGCGACGGCGGACGCGGGCACATTCTTGCCCGGCTGCAATCAGCCACTGCCGTAGGCTCCCTGGCCGGACCGGTGCTGGGCGGCTGGTTGATGGACATATCCGGTTTCGCATTGCTGTGCTACAGCGCCACCGCCGTCTGCCTGCTGTGCGCGATAATCAGCGCGTTTTTACCCAGCGACTCACCACGATCGAGACCTGCCCGCACGTCCAAGCCTGTCGCACTCCCCAAAGGCTGGATTGGCGCGATGCTGGGGATCATCGTATTGATCCAGGCAGCCAGGATGATGCCGCAACCGTTTTACGCCCTGTATGTCGCCCAGGTCTTGCACGCACCTGCGTGGCTGATCGGCGCCAGCTATGGCGCCAGCGCCTTGACCCTGGCACTGTCCGCGCCGTTGTGGGGGCGCCTGTTCGATCGGCATCAGCCAGCCCATACGCTGCGCATCATCGAGTGGGTCACGTGGGCCTGCGCCTTCACGCTGGCCTGCACGGCGCTGGCCAGTGAATGGGTGGGTTTTATCGCCAGCCGGCTGCTGTGGGGCGTGTGGCAGGGTGCTTTGTTGCCCGTGGCCTACACACTGATCGCCAATACCGTCGCGTCCAGCCAGCAGGGTTTCGCCCTGGGCATGGGCAACAGCGCCGCCAAAGCAGGTGCGCTGTGCGGCGCATTGATAGGCGGTATCGGCATGGGATGGGTGGGTCTGGCGCACAGCTTCTGGCTGGTCGCACTGACCTATGCATTGGCCGCCGTGAGTATCCGCGCGATCCGTTCCTATACGCGAGCGCCTGAGACACCCGATTTTTCTGTCAATACTTCTAATAACTCTGAGACAAACCCATGAATAAATCGCAATTGGCCGTTCTGCTGCCGCTTCTCGGCTCGATGAGTGCGCCCGCCTGGGCCGATCAGACAGAACAGACACCGGCAGCGCCGACCAGCCTGCAATTACAGGCAACAGTCGTATCGGCCACGCGCAGCGAAACCAGCATTGCGCAGATTCCAGGCTCGGTGCAGGTGATCAATGAAGCGCAAATCCGCCAGCAGACGGGTGCAGGACGTCGGGTCGCCGATATCCTCGGCCAATTGGTGCCTGGCATTGCGCCTTCCAGCGGCGGTATGAGCAACTTCGGCCAGACGCTTCGCGGGCGTAATACCCTGATCCTGATCGACGGGGTTTCGCAAAACGCCACCCGCGATAACTTCCGCCAGCTCAACAGCGTGGCACCAGAAAGCATCGAGCGTATCGAAGTGATCTCCGGCGCCAGCAGTGTCTACGGTGCAGGCGCCTCGGGCGGCATCATCAACATCATCACCAAACGCAACCAAGGTGAAGACCTGGCGTTCAGCAGCAAGATCGGCATGACCGCCGGCAACAACTTCAGCCACAAGGGGTTCGCTTATCAAGCGTTCCAAAGCGCCACCGGGCGCAAGGGCCCGGTGGACTGGTACCTCTCGGGCAACACCGTGCAGCGCAACGATCAGTTCGACGGTAATGGCAAGCGCATTCCCCAGGACACGTCCCAGGGCAGCAACATGGACACCGATACCTACGACCTGCAAGGTCGCTTCGGCTATGAGCTTGATGACGACAAGAAGATCAGCCTGTCGCTGCAAGACTATAAAGACGAACAAGACACTCGCTACACCAAGAACCCCCGCATCACCAGCAACGCAGTCGCCGTAAAAGGCCTGGACCTGGGCGACCAACCCTACACCCACAACCAGGCGGTCAACCTCAACTACGCCGACAAGGATTTTTACGGTCAGGGTTTGCAGGTCGAAAGTTACTGGCGGCGGGCGGATGCACTGTTCTTCCCGGACCTGTCCCGAGGTCGGGCAGGCGTGTCAGACAACAACAGCGTGCAGGATGTCTACGGCCTGCGGGCGGCGATCGACACACAAATGCCGGACATCGGCCCGGCAACGGGCAACCTGGTATGGGGCGCGGACTACGACCATGAAACCTCACGCCAGCGTGGCGACCAATACCGGGTCAATGGCCTGACCTACACCAAAACCGGTACCACGTTCGAACTGGGTCCGGATATCGAGACCACCACCAAAGCCATCTTTGGCCAACTGTCCTACGACATCGACAACTGGACCTTGCGCGGTGGCGTACGTCGCGAATGGATTGAGAGCAAGGTCTCCGACAGCATCGCGTATGGCGAAATCGTCCAGACCGGCAACCGTGCGACACTGCCCGGTGGCACGCTCAAATACGATGACACGCTGTATAACCTCGGTGCGGTGTACCACCTGACCGACAACCAGGATGTGTTCGTCAACTTCAGCCAGGGCTTTTCCCTGCCGGATATCCAGCGCTTCCTGCGTGACGTGAACAGCAAATACGATATCCAGGATCTCAATGCCCAGGCCTTGAAAGTCGACAGCTACGAGCTGGGCTGGCGTGGCGACTGGGACAAGTGGCAGGCCAGTGTCACCGCGTATGAAAACACCTCGGATGTCACCCAGTTTTATGATGCCAATGATCGTGTACTGCGCCTGATCAATCAGAAAGAACGCGTGCGTGGCGTCGAGACCGGCCTGACCTATAACATCAGCGACCAATGGTCTGTCGGCGGTACCTACGCGTACGCCAAAGGCGAGACCCAGCAGAACGGCAAGTGGATCGACTTGCCTGCCACCCGCATCTCCCCCGCCAAGACCACAGCCTTTGTCGGCTATGAACGTGACGACTACAGCCTGCGCTTGCAGGGCATGCGCCTGGCCAATTACGACGCGGCGGCCAAGGACAACAACGGTCGCGATATCCAGGGCTACACCCTGGTCGACCTGCTGGGCTCTGTAAGGCTGCCGGTAGGTCGCCTGGAAGGTGCGGTGTACAACCTCACCAACCGCAACTACCAGAACATGTTCGCCCAGGCCAATGCCCGCGCACCGTACCCGAATGCCGAGGGTCGTACCTTCAGCCTGAGTTACGCAGTGGATTGGTAACAGGCTGGTGCTGCACGTTTAAATACAAACCCCGCCATTTGGCGGGGTTTGTCGTTTTTAGCGGTTTACCACATCAGATCATCTGGGATCTGGTAAGCGGCGTACGGATCGTCCTCATCCGGCACCTGGCTTTCGGTGAGGATGTTGAGCTGCACGATACGCTCCGGAGCACGCTCCTGGATCTTCAGCGCCGCCTCGCGCGGGATCACCTCGTAGCCGCCACCGTGGTGCACGATCGCCAGGGAACCGTTGCTCAGCTTGTTACGCATCAAGGTGTTGACCGACAGGCGCTTGACCTTCTTGTCATCCACGAAGTTGTAGTAGTCCTCGGTGGTCAGCTTGGGCAGGCGCGAGGTCTCGATCAGTTGCTTGACCTGGGCAGTACGCGCCTTGGCCTCGGCTTTTTCCTGCTGCTGACGGTTCAGCTCCTGGTCACGCTTGACCTTCTCGGCCTGGGCCTCGGCGGCCAGGCGCGCCTGGGTATCATCAACTTCGGCCTGGCCTTTGTGGACCAGGCGCTGCTGTTTCTGTTTCTCTTTGCCGACCTGCTTGGCCTGCTTTTGGTTGACCAGACCTGCTTTGAGCAACTGGTCGCGAAGGGAAAGGCTCATGGTGCTTACTCACTTAGGCAACTGCTCAACCGCAGCTGGACACATTCTTTTCTTGGCGTTTGGCTTCGCCCCAGAGGGCGTCCAACTCTTCGAGGGTGCAATCTTCTATGGGTTGGTGCGTATCGCGCAATGCTTGTTCGATAAATCGGAAACGTCGTTCGAACTTGGCATTGGCACCGCGCAAGGCGGTTTCCGGGTCGACCTTGAGGTGACGCGCCAGGTTGACAGCGGCAAACAGCAGGTCGCCCACTTCATCGGCGATAGCCACCGAGTCGTTATCGGCCATGGCTTCGAGCACTTCGTCCAACTCTTCGCGCACGTTATCCACCACCGGCAACGCGGATGGCCAGTCGAAACCGACCTGGCTGGCGCGCTTTTGCAATTTGGCCGCGCGGGACAACGACGGTAAGGCGGTGGGCACATCATCGAGCAGGGAGAGTTGCTCGGGAGCGTCGGACTTTTCTGCGCGCTCCTCGGCCTTGATCTGCTCCCAGCGCTCCTTGACCTGTTCTTCGCTCAACTGCGGGATATCCAGCGGTGCGTACAGGTCGCCCGTTGGGAACACGTGAGGATGCCGGCGAATCAACTTACGGGTGATGCTGTCGATCACGCCGGCAAATTCGAAGCGCCCTTCTTCCCGGGCCAGTTGGCTGTAATACACCACCTGGAACAGCAGATCGCCCAACTCGCCTTGCAGATGATCAAAGTCGCCGCGCTCGATGGCGTCGGCCACTTCGTAGGCTTCTTCCAGCGTGTGCGGGACGATGGTGGCGTAGGTTTGCTTGATGTCCCACGGGCAGCCGTATTGCGGGTCGCGCAGGCGGCTCATCAGGTGCAGCAGGTCTTCGAGTGAATACATCGTATCTCTTTCCGCTGAAAATCCAATGTGGGCGCTGGCTTGCCTGCGATGCTCGCGACTCGGTGCTTCAGTTAAACCGAGGTGATGCTATCGCAGGCAAGCCAGCTCCCACATGAAGCAGCTAACACAATTCAGTTCGCGCCCATCCAGCTATTCATGGTGTGCGGTTGCGCCGGGTTTCGATGATGTTCGGCAACTGGGAAATCCGCCCCAGCAACCGCCCGAGTGCGTCCAACCCCGGAATCTCGATGGTCAACGACATCAACGCAGTGTTGTCTTCCTTGTTCGAACGGGTGTTGACCGCCAGCACGTTGATCCGCTCATTGAGCAGCACTTGCGAGACGTCACGCAGCAGGCCGGAACGGTCGTAGGCACGGATGATGATGTCCACCGGATAAGTGAGCACCGGCACCGGGCCCCAGCTGACCTGGATGATCCGCTCCGGTTCGCGCCCGCCCAACTGCAGCACCGAGGCGCAATCCTGGCGGTGAATGCTCACGCCACGGCCCTGGGTGATGTAGCCGACAATGGCGTCGCCCGGCAGTGGCTGGCAGCAGCCGGCCATTTGCGTCATCAGGTTGCCCACGCCCTGGATCTGAATATCGCCGCGCTTGCCCGGCTTGTAGCCCGTGGCTTTGCGCGGGATCAGTTCCAGCTGTTCGTTGCCGCGCTCTGGCTCGACCAGTTGCTGGGCCAGGTTGACCAGTTGCGCCAGGCGCAGGTCACCCGCACCGAGGGCGGCGAACATGTCTTCGGCGATCTTCATGTTGGCCTTTTCGGCCAGCTTGTCGAAGTCCACCTGAGGCAGGCCCAGGCGCGCCAGTTCGCGTTCAAGCAAGGTCTTGCCGGCGGCAACGTTCTGGTCACGCGCCTGCAGCTTGAACCAGTGGACGATCTTCGCCCGCGCCCGCGAGGTGGTGATGTAGCCCAGGTTAGGGTTCAGCCAGTCGCGGCTCGGCGTGCCGTGCTTGCTGGTGATGATCTCGACCTGTTCACCGGTTTGCAGGCTGTAGTTGAGCGGCACGATGCGCCCGTTGATCTTGGCGCCGCGGCAGTTATGGCCGATTTCGGTGTGCACGCGGTAGGCGAAGTCCAGCGGCGTGGCGCCCTTGGGCAAGTCAATAGCGTGGCCGTCAGGCGTGAAGATATAGACCCGGTCCGGCTCGATATCCACCCGCAGTTGTTCGGCCAGGCCGCCGATGTCGCCGAGCTCCTCGTGCCATTCCAGCACTTGGCGCAGCCAGGAAATTTTCTCTTCGTACTGGTTGGACCCGGCCTTGACGTCGGTGCCCTTGTAGCGCCAGTGCGCACACACCCCCAGCTCGGCCTCTTCGTGCATGGCGTGGGTGCGGATCTGCACTTCCAGCACCTTGCCTTCAGGGCCGATTACCGCCGTGTGCAGCGAGCGATAGCCGTTTTCCTTGGGGTTGGCGATGTAGTCGTCGAATTCCTTGGGAATGTGCCGCCACAGCGTGTGGACGATACCCAGCGCGGTGTAGCAGTCGCGCATTTCCGGCACGAGCACGCGCACCGCACGCACGTCGTAGATCTGGCTGAAGGCCAGGCCCTTGCGCTGCATTTTGCGCCAGATGGAATAGATGTGCTTGGCGCGGCCGCTGATGTCGGCGTCCACGCCAGTGGCTTGCAACTCCGAACGCAACTGGCCCATCACGTCGCTGATAAAGCGCTCGCGGTCCAGGCGCCGTTCGTGCAGCAGCGTAGCGATCTGTTTGTACTGGTCGGGTTCCAGGTAGCGGAAGGACAAATCCTCCAGCTCCCACTTGATATGGCCGATGCCCAGGCGATGGGCCAGCGGCGCGTAGATGTCGAAGACTTCGCGGGCCACGCGGTTGCGCTTTTCGTCATCGGCGGTCTTCACCGCCCGGATCGCGCAGGTGCGTTCGGCCAGCTTGATCAGGGCGACGCGTACGTCGTCGACCATCGCCACCAGCATTTTGCGCAGGTTCTCTACCTGGCCCTGGGTGCCCAGCACCATCGACTGGCGCGGGCTGAGGCTGGCGCTGATGGCCGCCATGCGCAGCACGCCGTCGATCAACTTGGCCACCACCGCGCCGAAACGCTGGCTGACCAGCGGCAACGCAATGTGCCCTTCGCGCACGCCGCGATAGAGCACGGCGGCGATCAGCGAATCCTGGTCCAGCTTGAGATCGGCCAGGATCTCGGCGATTTCCAGGCCAGTGCGAAAACTTGAAGTGCCTTCGGCCCACAGGTTCTTGGCCGCATTGTCTTGCTGTTCAGACTCACGAGCGAACTCGCAGGCTGCTTTCAAGGCTTCACGGTCCAGTGCCGGGTCGACACTGACGGCATGATCCAGCCATGCCTCGAGATTGATACTGCCGTCGGTGTTGATCGGCTGGTGTGCTCTCACCTGTACCATCTTGCTTACCTTCCCTACGACGCACCTTCGATGCGCCAAAATCATCGCCGACTTTTACTGCGAGCTCCGTGGCAGTGTTCAGGCCCTGGAGAACGCAGGCCAGTCGGATTAAACGGGCATCCTAGCCCGCTTCAAATAACGCCATGGCCTCGACATGCGCGGTCTGCGGAAACATGTCGAGGATCCCGGCACGCTTTAGCCGGTAGCCTTGCTTGACCAACTCAACCGTGTCCCGCGCCAGCGTGGCTGGGTTGCAGGACACATACACCAGGCGCTTGGCCCCCAAGGCTGCAAGTTTGCGCACAACCTCCAGGGCACCATCGCGGGGTGGGTCCAAGAGTACCGCAGAAAAGCCCTGTTTGGCCCATTCTGCGTCAGTCAAAGGCTGGGACAAATCCGCCTGAAAAAACTGTGCGTTATGCAAATGGTTGCTGACGGCATTGAGCGCCGCACGGTCCACCATGGCCTGCACGCCCTCCACCGCCACCACTTCGCGCACATTGCGAGCCAGTGGCAGGGCAAAGTTGCCCAGGCCGCAAAACAGGTCCAGTACCCGTTCGTCGGCTTGTGGCGCCAGCCAATGCAGCGCTTGGGCGACCATCGCCTGGTTGACCCCGGCATTGACCTGCACAAAGTCGCCCGGCCGGTACGCCAGCTCCAAGTCCCAGGCATCCAAACGAAAGCCCAGGGCCTGACCCGGCTCAACGGGCTCCGGCTGCCCTTCCCCGTGCAGCCACAATTGGGCGTCATGGAAAGCGCAGAATTCCTTGAGGATCTGCAGGTCAGCCTCGGACAACGGCGCCATATGCCGCAGCAGCACCGCAATGGACGAGCCGCTGAACAACTCCACATGCCCCAACGCCTGCGGTTTGCTCAGGCGACGCAACATCGTTGGCAGACGCTGCATGATCGGTTGCAAGGCCTGTACCAGCACCGGGCAATCATCGATAGCGACGATGTCCTGGCTGGCCACGGCGCGAAAACCCACTTCGAGTTGCTTCGCCTTGGCGTCCCAACGCACGGCTACGCGGGCGCGGCGCCGGTAACCGAATTCCGGCCCGCTCAACGGCGCTGCCCACTCTTGCGGCTCGACGCCGGCTACCCGGGACAATTGCTCGGCAAGCATGCGCTGTTTCAGGGCAAGTTGTTCTTCATGGGGCAGGTGCTGCACGCTGCAACCGCCGCAGCGGCCAACATGGGCGCAGGGTGCCGGGCGACGCAACTCACTGGCCTGGAACACCCGCTCGGTACGCGCCTCGACCACTTTGCCATGGGCGCCCAACACCCGTGCTTCCACCTCTTCGCCGGCCAACGCGCCATTCACAAACCAGGTGCGGCCTTCAAAGAACACGATACCTCGGCCGTCATTGGCCAGGCGCTCGATGGTCAGGCGTTGTTTCTTGCCCACGGGTATTTGTGGGGCCCGGCTGCCGCCTGTCGGTTGGAAGCGCAGGCCTCTCTCGTGCTTGGCCATCAGTTGGGTTCGTCGAAAATGCCGGTCGACAGGTAACGGTCGCCTCGGTCACAGATGATCGCGACGATCACCGCGTTTTCCACTTCTTTGGACAAGCGCAACATACCGGCCACCGCGCCACCGGAGGACACGCCACAGAAGATGCCTTCCTCACGGGCCAGGCGCCGGGTGGTGTCTTCGGCTTCGCGCTGGGCCATGTCGATGATGCGGTCTACCCGCGTGGCGTTGTAGATCTTCGGCAAATACTCTTCGGGCCAACGACGAATACCCGGGATGGCCGCGCCTTCCATCGGTTGCAAGCCGACGATCTGGATCGCCGGGTTCTGCTCCTTGAGGTAGCGCGAGTTGCCCATGATGGTACCGGTGGTACCCATGGAGCTGACGAAGTGAGTGATGGTGCCCTGCGTCTGGCGCCAGATCTCCGGGCCGGTGCTGGTGTAGTGCGCCTCGGGGTTGTCGCCGTTGGCGAACTGATCGAGCACCACGCCACGGCCTTCGGCGGCCATGCGCTCGGCAAGATCGCGGGCGCCTTCCATGCCTTCTTCCTGGGTAACCAAGATGAGTTGGGCGCCATACGCGGTCATCGCCGCCTTGCGCTCGGCGCTGCCGTTGTCGGGCATGATCAACACCATTTTGTAGCCCTTGATCGCCGCGGCCATGGCCAGGGCGATCCCGGTGTTACCCGAGGTGGCTTCGATCAGGGTGTCGCCGGGCTTGATCTGCCCACGCAACTCGGCGCGGGCGATCATCGACAGCGCCGGGCGGTCTTTGACCGAGCCGGCCGGGTTGTTGCCCTCAAGTTTGAGCAACAGGGTATTGCTGGTTTCACCCGCCATGCGTTGCAAGCGGACCAGGGGCGTGTTGCCGACGCAATCGGCGATTGTTGGGTACTGCAAGGTCATGGCGTATTCGCAATCCAGACTGCGGGGCGCACATCATACCGGGAAAGGCCGGCGGGCCATATCACGCAAAGTGCGGTGCTTATGGCTTAAAGGCATAAGCAGCGTTTATGTCGGGTCGCTATGATTACGCTGGAAAACTTCAGCGCCCATCGCGGCAATCTGCCCTTCGATCAGCGCTTCAAAGGGTTTGAGCAGTGGCTCAAACGATGTTGGCGCTTCCAGCACCTGCAACGCTTGCGTGATCGCTTCGACCGTCGATAAGGCGCCAGGCCCCGGCGCCTTGCGCAAGCGATAGCGGGAAACACCGCCGTCGGCCAATGTCACCCGGGGCAGCGCCGCCAACAAAGGGTTGAGGTGCAACAGCTTGCGTGCCTTGCGCCAGGTGCCATCGGGAACCACTAACAGCAGTGGCTGATCGTCAGGTGCGTAGGCGTGCAGCGGCTCGGCGTCATCCGCCGGGAACAACAGGCGTGCTCGATAGCCAGGCGGGTTCAATAGCATAGGCAGATCATCAAACACCTCCCCCACCACCAACTGCGCGTTGTTCAGGCCCAACGCCGCCAACCGCGCAGTATTGAGCGCATGGCCGACCTCGCTCGGGTGCTGCAACACCAACACGCGGGTGCGGCTGTCGAGGTGGGGGATCAGCGCACAGAGGCAGTGCGTGGTCGGGCGCAGGCAGCGCGGGCAATGGGGTCGGGACATGGTGTTTTCAGGCCTGGTTGAGCTGGGTCTTGAGCAAATCGCGAAAAGTCTGGATCAGTGGCTCGCGGCTGCGGCCACGGCGCATGATCATCGAAAACGGCGCCTGGTAACCGAAGGTGGCTGGCAGCAAAACGCGCAGGTCGCCCTTGTCCGCCCAGGCCTGGGCGTAGTGCTCCGGCAGGTAGCCAATATAAGCGCCCGACAACACCAGAATCAGCTGCGCCTCCATACTTTCCACCGTCGCAGCGCTGTGCTTGAAGCCGTGGCGCGCCAGCTCGGCCTGGCTCCAGTAACCTCGCCCGACCATGCGTTGCTGGGTGATCACTTGTTCCGGGATGCGCCGCTCGTTAAACAGCGGGTGCCGGGTGCTGCAATACAACCAGTGCTGTTCGCGGTACAGCGGCATGTAGATCAGCCCGCTCATGCGGTTGGAAAACGCGCCGATGGCCAGGTCCAGACGGTTGTCCTGCACCCCCAGTTGCAATTCGTAGGGGCTCATCACCGACAGGTGCAAATGCACTGCCGGGTGCTCCAGGCTGTAGGCGCCAATCACTTCAGCGAACGGCAAGGCCTTGTCGCTGACGGTGGAGTCGAGCACCCCGAGTTTGAGGGTGCCGCGCAATTCGCCTTTCAACGCAGCGGCGTATTGCTCGAAACCTTCGAGTTCGCCCAACAGGCGCAAGGTTTCCTGATGAAACAGCTCGCCCTTGCTGGTCAGGCTGAAGCCGCCACGGCCGCGATGGCACAGCACCAGACCCAAGGCCGATTCGAGTTGGCTCATGTAGGTGCTGATGGCCGACGTCGACAGGTTAAGTTCGTGCTGGGCGCTGGCAAACCCTTGATGGCGTACGACGCTGACGAAGATGCGCAGGAGTTTCAGGTCGGGCAAGGCGTTGGCCATGGGGGCTCCAGGGGGGGCACACTAAAATTGTGGGAGCTGGCTTGCCTGCGATGGCGCTGTATCAGCCACCCGGTCTATCCCTGACAGACCGCCATCGCAGGCAAGCCAGCTCCCACATTTGGATGGAGTTTACCCCAGGCTTTAGTTTAGAAAAATCTGAACTAAGTATTTGCCTCTGCCGATTCTTCCTACGCCAGGCTTTTCGCAGAATCGGCCCCTGACAACTAAAACAACGAGGCAATCCCGTGGACAAGATTCTCCACCAACCACTGGGCGGCAACGAAATGCCGCGCTTCGCCGGCATCGCCACCATGATGCGTCTTCCCCACCTGCAAACGGCCAAGGGCCTGGATGCTGCCTTTATCGGCGTACCCCTGGATATCGGCACCTCGCTGCGCGCCGGTACGCGCTTCGGCCCTCGGGAAATCCGCGCCGAATCGGTGATGATCCGGCCCTATAACATGGCCACCGGCGCCGCCCCGTTCGACTCACTGTCAGTGGCCGATATCGGCGACGTGGCGATCAATACCTTTAACCTGCTCGACGCGGTACGCATCATCGAAGAGGCCTACGATGAGATTCTCGAGCACGACGTCATCCCCCTGACCCTGGGCGGCGACCACACCATCACCCTGCCGATCCTGCGGGCGATCCACAAAAAACATGGCAAGGTCGGGCTGGTGCATATCGATGCCCACGCCGACGTCAACGACCATATGTTCGGCGAGAAAATTGCCCACGGCACCACCTTCCGCCGCGCCGTGGAAGAAGGCTTGCTCGATTGCGACCGCGTGGTGCAGATCGGCTTGCGTGCCCAGGGGTATACCGCCGAAGACTTCAACTGGAGCCGTAAGCAAGGCTTTCGCGTGGTCCAGGCCGAAGAATGCTGGCATCACTCCCTGGCGCCGCTGATGGCCGAAGTGCGAGAAAAAGTCGGCGGCGGCCCGGTGTACCTGAGCTTCGACATCGATGGCATCGACCCCGCCTGGGCGCCCGGCACCGGCACCCCGGAAATCGGCGGGCTGACCACCATCCAGGCCATCGAAATCATCCGCGGCTGCCAGGGCCTCGATCTGATTGGTTGCGACTTGGTAGAAGTGTCGCCGCCCTACGACACCACCGGCAACACCTCGCTGCTGGGCGCCAACTTGCTGTACGAGATGCTCTGCGTACTGCCTGGCGTCGCGCATCGCTGATACAGCGTCTTCACATTAACAATCAAGGGGATCTAACAGGTCCCCACAACGATGTACCTGACTTTCGCTCGCGTGTTTACCGAGCCAGCTGCCGCCTGATCGCCCATAAAAAATATAATCGGAGAACCGCCGTCATGGCTTTGGATTTATTCGTCGTACTCATCTACGCCGCCGGCATGCTGGTGCTCGGCTACTACGGCATGCGTCGCGCCAAGACCCACGAAGACTACCTGGTCGCCGGCCGTAACCTCGGCCCGTCCCTGTACATGGGCACCATGGCCGCCACGGTACTAGGCGGTGCCTCCACCGTCGGCACCGTGCGCCTGGGGTATGTGCATGGTATTTCGGGTTTCTGGCTGTGCGCCGCACTCGGCGCGGGCATCATTGCCCTGAACCTGTTCCTGGCCAAGCCCCTGTTGAAGCTGAAAATCTTCACCGTCACCCAGGTCCTGGAAAAACGCTATAACCCCATGGCCCGCCAGGCCAGCGCGGTGATCATGCTGGCCTACGCGCTGATGATCGGCGTGACCTCGATTCTGGCCATCGGCACCGTGCTGCAAGTGCTGTTCGACCTGCCGTTCTGGATGTCGGTACTGGTGGGCGGCGGCGTGGTGGTGGTGTATTCGACCATCGGTGGCATGTGGTCGCTGACCCTCACCGATATTGTGCAATTTGTGATCAAGACCGTCGGTCTGATGTTCATCCTCTTGCCGATCTGCCTGTACCGCGTCGGTGGCTGGGATGAGCTGGTGGCCAAGCTGCCGACGTCGAACTTCAGCTTCACCGCGATCGGCTGGGACACGATCATCACCTACTTCATGATCTACTTCTTCGGCATCCTGATCGGCCAGGATATATGGCAACGGGTGTTCACCGCCCGTGACGAAAAGGTCGCCCAGTACGCAGGCACTTTCGCCGGCTTCTATTGCATCCTGTACGGCCTGGCCTGTGCGCTGATCGGCATGGCCGCCCATGTGCTGATCCCGGACCTGGACAACGTCAACAATGCCTTCGCCGCGATCGTCAAAGCTTCGCTGCCGGACGGCATTCGCGGCCTGGTCATCGCCGCCGCGCTGGCCGCCATGATGTCCACCGCCAGCGCCGGCCTGCTCGCCGCCTCCACCGTGTTGACCGAAGACCTGCTGCCCCGCCTGCGCGGCGGCAAGGCGTCGAGCCTGCGTATCAACCGCCTGTTTACCCTGTTGACCGGCATTGCCGTGCT
This sequence comes from Pseudomonas sp. PA-4-8C, assembly GCF_021606625.1. NCBI lineage: Bacteria > Pseudomonadati > Pseudomonadota > Gammaproteobacteria > Pseudomonadales > Pseudomonadaceae > Pseudomonas > Pseudomonas sp. PA-4-8C. Next base: position 3,718 of record NZ_WKCD01000040.1, on the reverse strand, counting down.
GGGCATCGCGTTAGTGGTGAACGATGTGATCAGCGCCCTGACCCTGGCCTATAACCTGTTGGTGGGCGGCATGTTGGTGCCCTTGATCGGCGCGATCTTCTGGAAACGCGCGACGACCTCGGGCGCAATCACCTCCATGAGCCTGGGCTTTGTGACCGCGCTGGTATTCATGTTCAAGGATGGGCTGGATGCAAACACACCGATCTACTACAGCCTGGCGGTGGCGCTGGCGAGCTTTGTGCTGGTGAGCTTGCTGTCGCGTCGGCCGGCCAAGGTGGCGGCTGCGGTGGTTTAAGCTATAACAGGGACGGGGATATTTTCTTCAGCGGGCGCGACGTCGGAGGTCGCGCCCGTTTTTTTCGCCTGATAGAAAGTAATTGTGGGAGCGGGCTTGCTCGCTCCCACATTTTTTGGACCGCGTGATTAGCGGCGACGTGGCCGACGCTGCTCGTCATCCGTGCGGATCGGCACCGGTTGCAGTGGAGGCTCGATCAAGCCCAATGCAACGCCAAGGTCGTGGAGCCAGTTTTGGATTTTCTCTTTCATGATTGCCCCCTTTGAGGGTAGTGCTGGCCGGCGTGAGTTCTGTCGCCGTTTCCTAAAGTGATAGTAGCCCTAAGTCCTAGGTAATGCTTGAAGGAAACCACAACGAACTATTACTGAATTGATCCGAATCCTGACGGATCGTTCAAGCAATGGCACGTGTGTCTTGCACGCATCGCGGATTGCCGTCTTGCTGCAGGTCGATCCATGCATTGAGGTTAGCGCCGAGCATACCCTTTCGCCACATCAGCCAGGTGGTCGCAGTGGCAAAAGGCCCGGTCAGCGGATGAACGGACACGCTGTCCTTGCCGGGCAGGCTGTCGAGCATGGATTCAGACATCAACGCCACGCCGGAACCTGCAATCACGCAGGCGAGCATGCCTTGGTAGGACTCGATCTCGATGGCTCGCCCCATCGCCACACGCTCGTGGGAAAACCAGGTTTCCAGGCGCGTGCGGTAGGCGCAACTGCGCCGGAACGTGAACACCGCACGGCCCGCCACATCCTGGGGGCCACGCACCGGCGGGTGATCGGCCTCGCAAATCAGCACCAGGCGCTCTTCGCACAGCGGTACGCCATCCAGGGTGGCGATGGTCAGCGGGCCGTCGACAAAGGCTGCGTCCAGGCGCCCGGTAATCAGCCCTTCCAGCAACTCCCCACTGGGCGCCGACTGCACCTGCAGGTTCACCATGGGGTAAGTCTTGTGATAGCGCGCCAGCAGCTTTGGCAAATGAACCGCGGCGGTGCTGTACATGCTGCCCAAGACGAAGTCACCGGCCGGCTGCCCGCCTTGTACCGCGCCGTGGGCTTCGTCGTGCAGCGCCAGCAGGCGGGTGCTGTAATCCAGCAGTACTTTGCCCGCCGGAGAAAGCTGCAAACGCTGGCGCTCGCGCACGAACAGATCGACGCCCAGTTGCTCTTCCATTTGTTTAAGCCGGGTCGACAGGTTGGAGGGCACGCGGTGCAGGCGCTCAGCGGCGCGGGTGATGGAGCCCTCTTCCGCCACGGCCTGGAAAATGCGCAATTGACTGAACTCCATTACTTTCTCCAAAAATGAACAAGTTACTCACTATTATTCAATTTTACAGAAAGTCAATCCGTCTTAGCCTGCAAGGCATTCGCTTCTTTGCAGGAAACCTGAATATGTCCCCGCTGATTCGTTTACTCGCCAGCTTCGTCGCCCTGATGATGGCCATGGGCATTGGCCGCTTCGCCCTGACTCCGCAAATGCCGCATTTGCTCAGTGAAGGCCAGATCGACCTGACCGGCGCCGGCCTGCTCGCTGCCGCCAATTACCTGGGTTATTTCGTCGGCGCGGTGGACTCGATCTTTGCCCGTAGCCATCAGCATGTGCGCGGGCGCCTCTACGGCGGGTTGTGGCTGTGCGTATTGCTGACCCTGGCGTCCTACTGGGCTAACGGGTTCTGGCCGCATGTGCTGCTGCGCTTCGGCACCGGGGTCGCCAGTGCGTGGGCTCTGGTGATGATTACCAGCCTGAGCCAACCACTGGCGATTGCCGCCGGCCGTCCACGCCTGGGTGCGCTGGTGTTTGCAGGGCCGGGGTTGGGGATTGTGCTGACGGGGCTGCTGGCGCTGGTTTCCAACCTATTGGGGCAAAGCTCTGCAACGCTGTGGTTGCTCTACGGGACGGTGGCGCTGGTGATGTTGCTGGCGATCCTGCCATTTTTACCCAAGCCGGCCATCACTGTTACACAGGCCGCCAGCGCGGGGAGCAACGGCAGCATCGCGCACCTGTGCTGGATTTATTTCTTGTTCGGCCTGGGCTACATCATCCCGGCGACCTTTCTGTCGCAGATGGCCAGCGCTCAATTCCACGGGGCCTGGCAGGCCGATCTGTTCTGGCCCTACTTTGGCCTGGCGGCCGCGCTGGGAGTGGGGGTGGCCAGCCTGCGCCGCAAGCACCCGAATACCACCCGTCACTGGCTAATGGCGACTTTATGGCTGCAAGCGGCCGGGGTGTTCGCCTGCCTGCTTGGCAATGGCTGGGGCTTGGCGCTGGGCGTGTTGCTGTGCGGTGCGCCCTTTCTGGCCTGCATGCAACTGGTGATGGCGCGGCTCAGAGAAGTCGCGCCCCATGGCTACCAACGCAGCACGGGGTTGCTGACCGCCAGCTTCGCCGTCGGCCAATTGAGCGGGCCACTATTGGCGTCGGTCAGCAGCCATCTCAGTGGCGGCCTGCAACCGGCATTGGTCGTTGCCGGTACCGGGTTGTTATTAGGCGGTTCAGTACTGATCAACCGCCCTCTACCGCCGCAGCCGATTTGCACACAAGTGGCCAACAGCGCAACAAATGGCGGTTAGGCACGTGCCCCACGCCATGTCCATCAGCGCCAACCCAGCGGACCAGCCTTGAAGCGTGGCCCAGTTGCTCAAGTCATAGGTGCCATAGGCCACCAGGCCAAGCAAGGCGCCCAAACGCGCAGCGCGCTGCCAACTGGCGCTGGGCAAGACCACCAATACTACGCAACCGAGGACATAAAGGAGATAGAACAATACCGCAGGCAGCAGGCGTGGCTGATCAAGCATCAGCGCGCCGAGCAGGGATTTGTAGGTGGAGCCCATGAGCACGCCGAGCCAGAGGCCGTCGAGGACCAGGAAGGCGAGCAAGGTGCCGAGGTAGGCAAAAACCGTTCTTTTCGACATGACACAACCCTGTAGGAGCGAGCTTGCTCGCGAAAAACGTACATCCGACGCCACACTGCGCCTGGAATATTTTCGCGAGCAAGCTCGCTCCTACAGGAGAGCAGCCTGTACTCAGCTTAGTTCAATGCGGTCCGCATGAATCACGATCTGCCCTTGCTTGTAGAGCGCACCAATGGCCTTCTTGAAGTTGCCCTTGCTCACGCCGAACAAGTTGCTGATCACCGCCGGGTCGCTTTTGTCGCTGACCGGCAGGGTGCCGTTGTTGTCGCGCAACTTCGCGAGGATCTTCGAGTTCAGGCTGGAGGCCGCTTCCTGGCCCACCGGTTGCAGGCTCAGGCTGATGTTGCCATCGGCGCGGATCTCTTTGATGAAACCCTTCTCTTCCTTACCCGGACGCAGGAACTTGAACACTTCGTTCTTGTGGATCAGGCCCCAGTGCTTGTTGTTGATGATCGCCTTGAAGCCCATGTCGGTGGCTTCGGCCACCAGCAGGTCGACTTCCTGGCCCACC